>CAUTWT010000001.1:0-160753 GCA_963542525.1 uncultured Candidatus Saccharibacteria bacterium
CGAGATTGCTCCTGCATAAGCTCTATTATACAGGTTATGTCTATAATTTGGCAAGTGAATTAGCCTAAAGCTTAGTCAGAATTTCAGCGCCAGTTTCGGTAATCAATACCGTATGCTCAAAATGCGCACCCAGACTGCCGTCTTTCATGCTAATTGTCCAGCCGTCGCTGTCGGTAATAATTTTCTCACCGCCTAGGCTCGCCATCGGTTCAATTGCAATTGTGTCGCCAGCGTGCAATATCGGACCAGTTCCTCGCCTGCCGTAATTCGGAATTTCTGGCTCCATATGCATACTCAGCCCCACGCCATGACCAACTAGTTCACGGATTATACCAAGTTTAGCCTTCTTCAACACAGCTTCCACTCCCGCTGAAATATCACCAACTCGCGTTCCGTCGCCAGTTATCGCGTCAATTCCCGCATATAAACTCTGTTCTGTTGCGTGCAATAAATGTTTCTTCGCGCCCTTAGGCTCTTCATCGACAACCATAGTAAAAGCACTATCCGTTTTCATTCCACGATAGCCAATCACCAAATCAAAACTGACCACGTCACCTTTTTCAAAAACATATTCGGTCGGGAAAGAATGCACCAATTGCTCATTCGTCGATATACAAATCACTCCAGGAAACTTCACTTCGTCCGTAAGATAAGTCGCCTCTGCGCCAAAATCTTTAATTCGCTTGGCTACAAAATCATTAGCGTCCAGTTCACTCATTCCAGCCGTTACGGATTTTTTCAATTCATCGTAAATTGTCGCAAGCATTTTGCCACACTCGCGCATATCTTTCATCTGTTGCGGCGTTTTTTCTCCAGTAATCAATTGGCTCATTTTACACCCTCAACAATGCCGCGACTAACCAGCTCTCTCTCAATTTCATCATGAACTTGCCCGACAGTTCCAACGCCGCTCATATGTACAATTGGAACACCATTGTCATTCAAATAATTCAACATCGGGTAAATTTCACCTCGATAAATACTAAGTCGCTTGTCGATTGCTTCAGGCGTGTCGTCAACTCGACCGCGAACCCTCAAACGCTCCAAAATTTCATCGCGCGGAACTTCCAGCACAATCACCAACTTAACGTCTTTTCCATGATGTGAACGCGACTCAATCAGCCACTTAGCCTGCTCTAATTGTCTTGGATAGCCATCCAGAATTACGCCATTAATATCCTTAGCTTTATTAAGAGCCTCGCCCATTAAACCGTTGATAGTTTCCATCGGCACCAGTTCGCCAGATTGCATGCGATGAATCAATTCGCCGTCGTGAGTATCGCGCAACAACTGTCCGGCACTAAGCCAACGCCAACCATGACGCGCCGCTAAAATCTGCCCCTGCACACTCTTACCAGCACCAGCCGGCCCAAAAAATACAATCATTTTTCCTCCTATTTTGTGAGTTTTTCTTTAACAATTTTTGCCACCAACGCGCCATCCGCAGCATTGCCGACCTTACTTTTTACCGCGCCAATAACTTGTCCCATTTTCTGAATTGAGACATCGTCCATACTCGCAATAACTTCTTCTACAATCTTCGAGATTTCCGCCTCGCCAAGTTGCTCTGGCAAAAATTCTCGTAAAATTTCCGCTTCTTTTTCTTCAGGTTCCGCCAATTCCGCACGGTCATTCTTTCGATATAAATCCGCACTTTCGACGCGCTTTTTCACTTCTCGAGCAATAACTTTTTCAATTTCAGCATCATCCAAGCCGTCTTCTCGCTTGCCCAAAGAAACTTCTTCGTTTAAGATTGCTGCTTTTAGATTACGCAAAACATCACCACGAAAACGATCGCCGCTCAATAGAGCGGCTTTCATTTCACTAGTAATGCGCTCTTTTAGCGCAGACATTAACGCACCCCTAGGCGCATTTTTGCCGTTTTTTCAGCTCGTCGCTCGCGGCGAATAATAGCCTTTTTACGACGCTCGGTCTTTGAAATTGGTTTTTCAAAACGCATAACGCTCTTAGCGCGAGCCAAAACACCGCTTTGCAAAACCCTGCGGTTGAAACGACGAATGATATTTTCGTTCGCTTCCTTCTGATCTTTACGTGTTACTTGTACCATACTGCAAACATTATAACAGATAAGAAAGTATTTGCCAACTAGATTATTATTTTATCACCACTCCGATTAAAGCTTAGAAGTATTCAGACTATAAATTAGCGCCAAGGCGGCTGGAACATTCATGACATTATGCGTATGACGATCCAAAATACCAAATAGTCTAGCCTCGGCAGCTGTCGATCTCGGCTCGCCATTGACTATGCCAACAATATACGCAATATCACGCATATTAGTTAAGTGACTTCCTTCAGGTGTAAAAATGTTGATCTCTCGCCGAACATTCGGTGCAGCTCTTAGCAAATCTTCCGCAAAACCATCTTTACTTAATGCAAATGTATCAGTTAAGAATTGCTGACGCCACCCCTGCTTCGGTACGACAAACTCGCTATTCGACCCTTCCGAAAAACCTTCGATTACTTCAACGTATTTAGGATCTTCCCTAGATAAAAATTGCAGACCAAGTTCTTTTGCGCTTGGAGCTAGCGATTCCTTATCATAGCGCATTAATTCCAAACCTTCTTTTCCTATGAAATTTGCCGCCAAAGCAACAAGTCCCATATTGCGCGACCCCACTGGGTCAAATAGTCGCAACTCGTCAACCTTAGAATCCATATGACTAACAGACGATGTAGCCACACGCGCACCCAGAGAATGTCCACCGACCATAATAGAATCGTAATCTTCACCAATATAATCAAGCACCGGACCGATATACTCACCCAGACTATCATAACTCCCTGTTTTTCTTATCTCTTTGCGGACTGATTTAGGCAACATTCCAGAATTGCCCACACCCGGCATATTCATAACCATGTAAGCTGCACTCGGATCATTATATGTCATAGTAATAGCTTCTCTTAGCGCGTTTGGATGGCGAAAATTACCTCCCCACCCATACGCACCAACTTTCAGCTTATCTGAACCTACATTGCCTATTAGCGCCACCTCAATTCCGACTCCGCCTAATCCTCGAATGTAGCGTGGGTTTTTTACTTGCTCGACAATCTTATTCATGTGCTCCGGGCCGTAAGGATCTTCAGATAAACGCCGCATATCTTCAGGTGTGGCGATTTGTATAGTATTTCCCTGTCTTAAGTCAGGATAAACCTCAGCAATTCGCAACCCGTTCTCAAAAGAATAATCCGTAGACTCAGACGGCGTCCAAAGTTTTTCTGAACCCATAAAAATATCACTCCAAATAAATTAATAAAGTGTCAATATTATATAACATAAAAGAAAATGACGCAATATCTACACCCCAGAAATATGCAGCAATCGCCCTTCAACTGACTTCATCCCTTGCCATTCATTTACGGTCGGCTGAAACCAAGCAGATACTTCGTCGCCCACTTCACGGAAAAATTCTTCTGGTGCATTAAAAGCCAGCATTTGCAGCGCAACGTCATTTTTATCACGTAAGGTCAATTTCACGTGTTGCCCATCCGCACCCATTCTCCTCACATTTAAAACCGTCGCTTTAGTTATTTTCAATATAGGCTCCGCGTTACCATTGCCAAACGGTTCCATCTTCGCCAAATTGTCAATCAGCTCCTCATTAATTTCCGAAAAATCGTCGATCTCAACGTCAGCTCTCGGTAGCAAATATAATTCCTGATTTTTTAATTGCAGCGAATCGTAAAACTCATTCACTCGCCTACGAAAATCGTCAATTCTCTCGGTCGCCAACGTCACGCCAGCCGCCGCTCCATGACCACCACCTTTAATAATGATGTCGTCAGCCGCACGAACCGCATCGGCCACGGAAAAATCGCCAAAACTTCGCGCCGAACCCGTAGCTTCATCGCCACGCTCGCCAATTATAAAAACCGGCTTCTTATATTTCTCAACCAACTTTGACGCCACAATTCCGATAACTCCGTGATTCCAATTGCCGCTATTCACCACCAAAACTCGATCATCAGTCATATTGTCCGCCTGCTGGCAAGCTTCGTCAAAAATCTCATCCTGAATACTGCGACGCTTAATATTCAATTCTTCCAGCTTTTCGCTAGCCTCCAATGCTTCCAACCCATCACTCGCCGTCAGCATATCCAGAGCATATTGCGCCGTCTCCAACCTGCCCGCCGCATTCATTCGCGGCCCCAGACCAAATCCCAAATGCCTAGCATTAACCTTCTCCGGCTCAATTCCCGCCACCGACATCAACGCCTTCAAACCAGGACGCCTCTGCTTTTTCAAAACCTCCAATCCCCAATAGACATTCGCCCTATTTTCATCCGCCAGCGTAACTATGTCGCAAACCGTCCCTAGCGCCACCAGATCCAACAGCCATTTTTCATAGCCATCCGGCAGCCCGTCCAGTTCGGTTTGCAGAGCTTGCACCAGCTTGAACGCCACACCCGCACCGCATAAATCGCGGAATGGATATTTATGACCAGGAAACTTAGGGTTAACCGCAGCAACACTCGGCGGCGGAGTCTCAGCAACATTATGGTGATCAGTCACCACCGTATCAATCCCCAAACTCGACGCATATTCAATTTCCGCATGACACAAACTTCCCGTATCAACCGTGACAATTAAATCCGCGCCCATATTTCGCACCTTATCAACGGCACCCATCGTCATTCCGTAACCTTCAACAAACCGATTCGGAATAAATGCACCAACTTCCTTAAAGCCAAACTTACCAAACGCATCCAATAAAATTGCCGTCGCACTCAGCCCGTCAATATCGTAATCGCCGTAAATAACAATTTTCTCACCTTCAGCGTGTGCCTTTTTCAAGCGGTCCACCGCTTTTCTCATATCTGGCAATAAAAACGGATCATGCTTTACTGACGCGTAATTCGGATGCAAAAATTCCTCACGCGCCGAACGCGTAGTCAAGCCTCGAGCCGCTAAAATTTTCTCAAATAATGTCATTAGTCTTTATCAGCCATGCCACGCTTTGATCGCGCTGAATATTGCTGAGATTTAATCACCATACTTTGCAATTCCTTAAAAATTGGGAATTGTTTATTAGTGAAATACGTACGTGAGTTGCCCTGCTTTTCACTCTGCAAAAATCCAACCTTTTCTAGTCGCTTCAATTCTCGTTGAATATTTCCAGGATCTTCCTTAATTAGCTTTGCCAATCCGCGAACATGTGTGTGAAAATCAGGATACTTAGCGTATACTACTACAATTTTTCGCCGCACCCTAGATGTAATAAAAACGTCTAACATAACCTCCCTAACGCATCTTTCTTAATTAAAGTTTATCACAATTTTACAACACCCGACAAGTTTTTTACTTCCAATTCAAAATAACCTGATTAATTTTCGCTATCGTTTCCTCTTTGGATGGCAATGTATTATCTTCATAATAATGATTCAATCCCATAAAATTCTCCTTCACATCCAAAATATGCATCTCATCAACCGTCATGTGCAATTTATCCACCGCCGCCACGCCACAAAACGGCACCGCAATTACCAACTTCTCAATCCGAACAGACTTCAGAAAACTTAAAGCCACATCCAAAACCGACAAATCATCGCCAAAACCATCACTCGCCAGAATCACCACCCGATCCTTCAGCATATCCTTATCGATGATTCCACCATCACCCAAAAGCCTATTCATTTTCTGATGAGCCTCGCGCTTTTTCTCTTCCAGATAACCGTGAAATTCACTAGTATATTCATTAATTTCACCGTCAGAAAATTGGCTATTATACGTAAATTGCCCAGACTGCGACATCGTCCCGATGCTTAAACTTTCCCCAGGAATCTCAATCCCCTCGCTAAGCAACATCATGAGGACACAGTGAAGCTTCACTGCAATTTGCTCACCAACCAACACGCCACCTTCGCCAATTGCAACCACTGCGCAGTTTTCATAGCGATACTTTTCCAGTACTTGACCAGCCAGAATTGCCCCAGCCTGCGAACGACTCTCAAAATACATATGCTTATTTTAGCATTTTTTTCGCGATATAATATGAACATGCATTACTATTTGGTTTCGCCAACAAGAATCGTCCGCGCCGACGCAAGTTCGTTTACGTATTCTTCAGAGGAAAGACTGCCGACCGGAATGATTGTTGCTATAGAAATCGGTAAAATCAACGCTATTGGCGTAGTTCTACAAGAAGTTCGCCAGCCCGATTTTGAAGTCAAGCCAATTAGTAAAATCATCGAAGAATATCCCTTGTCAATCGAACTCGTTCAAACTGCTATATGGATGAGCAAATATTATGCCACACACCAAGCGACCGTCTGGCAAACAATTTTACCCAGCGGATTATCCAAAAAACGTCGCTCAATTAACCAGTCCACCTCAGTTAGTCCATCAGAAAATCGAACAAAAAATGTATTCACCGATGAGCAAAGAGCAGCCCTCCAGACCATCGAAAATCTCCATTCCGGAACGGCACTTTTACACGGCGTAACTGGCTCAGGAAAAACTCTAGTATACATAGAAGCCGTAAAACAAGCCTTAAAAGAAGAGCGATCGGCAATAATTTTAGTCCCCGAAATTGCCCTAACCTCACAACTAGTTGCCGAATTTTCCGCTCATCTACCAAATGTCATAGTTACCCATTCCAAACAAACCGAAGCTCAACGATATGCAATCTGGAAAAGGGTTATTAGCTCAAACGACCCGGTAGTAATAATTGGTCCACGATCTGCTCTTTTCATGCCCGTGCAACAGCTCGGACTTGTGGTGATTGATGAGTGTCACGAACCGAGCTTCAAACAAGAGCAATCCCCTCGATATTCAGCCCTCCGCGTCGCCTCAATTCTTACAAATCAACACCGCGGTAAGCTAATTCTAGGTAGCGCCACCCCAGCGGTTGCCGACTATTACATTGCCAAAAAATCAAACACGCCAATCATTACAATGATAAAACCAGCAAGACCAGACACCGTTCGCCCCAACGTGACGCTGGTCGACATGACAAAGCGCAACAATTTTACTCAGCATCAATTCCTCTCCGACCCACTCTTGAAATCTATAAACACAGCATTATCAAAAAATAAGCAAGTTCTTATTTTTCACAATCGACGCGGCACGGCATCAATCACATTATGCGATAACTGCGGCTGGCAGGCTGGCTGCCCACGTTGTTTTATTCCGCTCACTCTGCACGCGGATAGACATAAATTGTCATGCCATATTTGCGGTTTTTCGACCAAAGTTCCTACTAGTTGTCCTGAATGTAAAAACGCCGACATTATCCACAAAGGTATCGGAACTAAGCGAATTGAAGACGAATTACAGAGGTTTTTCCCGAACAAAAAAATTGCTCGATTTGATAAAGACACCGATTTGAAAGCTACCGTGGACGAGCGTTATGATGAACTGAAAAATGGTGAAATAGATATAATTATCGGCACGCAAGTTATCGCCAAAGGACTAGATTTACCACATTTAACAGTCGTCGGAGTCGTTCAAGCTGACACCGGACTTTCTCTCCCTGACTATTCATCGCCCGAACGAACATTTCAATTGCTCGCTCAAGTCGTCGGCCGCGTCGGCAGGTCAAGCACACCAACAGAAGTTGTCGTCCAGTCGTATCAGCCAAATCACCCATCCATCACAAACGGACTATCTCAAAACTATACAGAATTTTATCAAAGAACCATATCTCAACGACAAAAAACCAACTTTCCACCTTTTACTTACTTATTAAAACTAACTTGCGTTTATAAAACCGAAGCCGCCGCCATAAGGAACGCTAAAAAATTGTCCGAACTATTAAAATCCAATTTTGATAACATTGAAGTTTTTGGACCAACGCCCGCTTTTTATGAGCGCGTCCGCGATACATATCGATGGCAAATCGTAATAAAAAGCCCCAAACGACAAGAGCTTCTTGACATCTTGAATTTCCTGCCGTCATCACACTGGCAGTACGAGCTTGACCCTGTAAGTCTACTGTAATTTCTGGTATAATTATAGCAATGACAAAAGACGATATTATCACATTACCAAATCCACGTCTTCGCCAAAAATCATCGAAAATCCACGTTGTTACTAATGATGTTGTAAAACTGGCAGACGAAATGACCGCTGCTGCGCTGGACTGGGAAGATTCCAGACCTCACGAAATTAGCGCTGCCCTAGCTGCTGTGCAAGTCGACAAATTAGAGCGTGTTGTGATTGTTCGAGCCGACTTTGAAAGAAAATCAACTCGCGAATTCATCACTCTTATCAATCCAGAAATCGTGAAATATGAAGGCGAAATTGTCGAAGATTTTGAGGGATGCTTAAGTGTTAAAAGTATTTACGGAAAAGTTCCCCGCTATAGTAAAATTCGCGTAAAAGCCATGAATTTAGATGGCGAGGAAGTGCGAATTAAAGCCGAAGGATTTTTGGCACGCGTATTGCAGCATGAGATAGACCACTGCAACGGATTAGTTTTCATAGACCATATTAAGGATAAGAAAGACGCTTTTTATACGCTCGATGAGAAAGGCGAGTTGCAACCGCTAGATTATGACAAAGACATCGCCGAAAATAGTATTCTTTGGGACTGAAAATTACAGTCTAATCACCTTAGAAGCTCTCGTTGAAGAGGGATTTAACGTTGTTTGCGTTATTACCAAACCCGACACCAAGCGCGGTCGTGGACACAAACTTACTGAACCTCCAGTAAAAACATTCGCTAAATCTCACAATATTCCAGTTTTGCAGCCAATCAAAGTCAGTGAAATTACCGACTATATAAAACAACTTCAACCAGTAACAGGCATTTTGGTTGCATACGGAAAAATCATTCCCCAGTCAATTATCGACTTATTTACACCAGGAATTATCAATGTTCACCCTTCTCTACTACCAAAATATCGAGGACCTTCGCCTATCGAATCAGCTATAGCCAACAGAGATACCGAAACTGGCGTATCAATAATGCAGCTTGATAGTAAAATGGATGCCGGCCCCATATACGCCCAAACTCGACAATTACTCACTGAAAAAGAAGCAAAGTTCGAATTATACGACAAATCATTTCACGATGGCACTTCTCTGCTAATAAAAAACTTGCCAAACATCATCAATGGGAGTATTCAGCCAACACCACAGGACGACTCTCGAGCTTCATATTGCCAATTATTAAGCAAGGACAATTCATGGCTCGATATGGAGCGTATGACCGCCGCCGAGGCCGAAGCCCACGTTCGCGCACACCTCGGGTTTCCACGTAGTAGAATGACAATTGACGATCGAGATATCATCATCACGAAATCTCATTGCGACAAAACTCCGAGTTCTCATCTTGATAAAAAATTTGCCGATGGCAACTATTTAATTATTGACGAGCTCATCGCACCCAGCGGAAAAACAATGACCGCAGAAGAATTTATCCGCGGTCATCAAGCCTAAATTCACTGACTAAGCAGCCAAATCAAAGTCGCTTTGAGTCTGCTGCGGCGCTGAAGGTGCACTCATGCCACCTAAAATAGCATCGCGGTTGGCAATAATTTCCTTCTTAAGATCAGCCATCACCGCAGCCACAACGTCACGATAATCTGGTCGATTGACCTCCAGCCACTTAGTAGCTGCAAATTCATCTTTCAGACGCGGATCGTCAACTGGCAAACCTGAAGCTTGTGACATTTTCTGCAGCATTGGTTCCTGTTGATAATTAGGCGCATGTTTCGCTAGAAAATCATCCACAGAACCAGGAGTTTTATCGATAATTCCTGCAAACTCCTCCAGCTGAGCATCGCTCATTCCTTGGCTCAATCGTTCGCCAACTCGAAGCTCTAGTTCGCTATAAATATGCTGCAACAACGATTTTTGCTGATCTTCCGGCAGCTGGTCCAGACCCAATTCTTTAAGAAATTCTTCATTCAGTTGGAACATAGTCCTCCTTTTCTTTCGTCTATATGATTAAGTTAAATTATACCAGTAACTGTTTAATATTACTATCCGCGAATCATATTTAGCGCGTCATTGTATAATTTTTGTAGCTCAATCATAGTCTCATTCATCGAGGTTTGAACAATTTCCGTCAAATTAACACCATTATTTACACACCAATTCAATACCGCAGAAACATCGTCGCCATCCAGTAATTTCATAAACTCATCCAGCTTCGCTTCGCCAACAGCCAGTAAAATCTTCCTCGTAATCTTAGACTGAACACTGTTAGCGACGTCTTCCCTCATTTGCTCTTTTTTATCCGCAGGCAATGATCCAAAACCAGCCTGTGCTAAGAATTCGTCAGTAATTTCAAACATTTTTATCTCCTTGTTTATTTTTATATTTTATCTATTAAACGTATTGATTCAATACTCCCAACACGTCTGCAGTAACACTAGATCCATCAACTTCCAGATACTCTATTCCGCCAGTATTATACCATTCCACGGTGTGACCGTCAGCCATGGCTTTATCAGCCAGATTATGAAGTTGATCCATTGCGTTTGCGTCACCAAACTTCTCAGCAGCCCAGTTCCAAGGATAGTCGTAAGAACTGAAACTTGGTGTATCTGGATTAACACTATTTCCGATTGTTTTGGCAGCAGGGTTATCTATAAGAGGTTTGTTGCCAGACTGCGGTATTTGATTACTACCAGATTGTGAAGGTGCAGCAGTATTACTCTCAGTTCCAGTAGCGTGTGCAGAGTTAGCCCACCAGTTACCAGCAAGACCACCCAGAGCAAAGCCGACACTAAACCTACCCATTGCCCAACGCATTCGCTTACGCAAATCATCTTGCCTTTCTACACTTGCATTGTGAAGCTCGCCAATTGACCCACTCACTGTATGACCAATGACGTCACCAACGCCCATACCCTTCACATCATCCCTAAACAGCTTTCTTAGACGCTCAATAGGAATTTCAGACAAGACGTCTTTATCGCGGCGATCTTCCAACGCGCCCAGTTTTGCCAAGTTAGCGACACCTACGCCCGCAGCAAGACCCACTGCCGTCGTAATAGGCCATGTAGCAACAGACCCTACTATAGCACCGCCTACAAGACCAGCACCGCCCTGCTTTACAGTCTGAGAAATCTTTCCGCCCTTATTAATCCATTTACCTAGCTTAGAAAGTACCTTTCTGATTGGAGATTGGCTGTCTAGTTTTTCACTGTATGCTTCCTTTATCTCTCTCGACACCCTCTGCATGTCCTCAAACACAGCATGAGCTATCTCTTCAGCTAATTTAGCTTGATCTTCTTCTGATCCTTGTTTTACTGCCTCAATCTTTTCAGAGAATTGGAAGCGCATATATTCAAGCTCACACCTCTTCAGCTCCTCCGCAGCAGCATCGAGTTTTTTACGACGCTCCTCACCACCAAAGTTCTCCTTAAAGAAATGCGTTTCATACTTGACGCTAGCCTTAGTATATCTAATCCTAGCGACCTTAAGGTCAGTAGCGACTTTGTGCTCTTCTGGACTTATCTCTTTTACTGGAGCCTCTCCAGTGTCAGAATTTGAATCTTTCACCTGCTCATCTTTGCTTGACTCAGCAGCGCCAGATTCTTGACCACTTTTAGCTGAGTTGACGTCATCTTTTCGATCGTTTTTTTCAGAAGACGATCCATATACTCTATACAATATTTTATCAACTTCATCTTTAGGTATATTTGGATTATCTATCAATTCATCTAGAGTTTTCGGCTCATGTGCAGTCCCATACGCATTTTTTAGTATTTCATCAGCCTCACTCTCAGGAACATCTCCGTATATTAAATCGTCTAGAGAATAATATTTAGGTTCATTTTCAGATACGTCTACTGGTTTTTCTGGGGCACTAGGCTTTACTGAGCTTGAGTCTTTAGTAGCTGCAGCCCTCGCCTTGTCCTTCCGCTTAATTTCATCTAGTTCATCAGACGTAGGTTCAGGCGGCTCAGAAACAGGAATGTTCTTTTCCGCAGAGCTTCCCGAAGCGTCTTCAGTACTGTCGCTAGCCTGTTCTTCTGAGGTACTAGGCTTTACTGAGTTTAAGTAATTAGCAGCCGCGCCCCCAACAAAACCCCACCACTCATCTCCATGTATATCACTAGATGTAGGCTTGGTCGGCTCGATTAGAGCAGCAGGTGTATTGCCTGATTCTACAGGAGCCTCAGGAGCGATTGTGCCGGATATATCTTCAGTCTGCTTGCCAGAACCCTTGCCGGTCACTACTCCCCAAGCATATAATGCAACTTCTCCTAATTTTCGTGCAGCTTTTGTAAACAGATTATCTTTTTCAGGAGACGGTTCTCCATTAGGATTAGGCTGAACTTCAGATGTTTTGTTCATTTTGTGGTGGTTTCCTTTCGCCTTCTGCACGCAGAATGACAATAAACTTATGTATACTTAAGATACTATCATAAATACATAAAAAAGTCAATACTTAGAACAGTCTACCCCAGAGTTTTCTTCACTAATTCCCTAGTAAAGAACTCCAGCTTGTCGCCAATTTCTAAGGTAATCTTTTTCTTTGTCCTAAGACTCAATCCACACATTTCGCCTTCAAAGACCTCTTTTGCTTCTTGTTGCTGACGCTGTACGGAAGAAACCTCAACCTCAACAATTTGTTCTCCGCCACGTTTTACGCGCGCCAGCAAGTCCTTGGCGACTTTACCATGCTTCACTTCACCGCCAGCAATCACTTCTTCGCGCATTGTCCTAAACACGCCCTTAATTTCCAGCTCGCCAATTTCAGTTTCAACGATTTCTGGCGCTAGCAAAGCCTCCATTGAAGCCTTAGCGTCATCCAATAGTTCATAAATTACCTTAAAAATCCGAACTTCCACATGTTCACGCGCCGCTAATCGCTTAACTGCTGGCGGCAAATCGACGTTAAAGCCATAAATCACCGTATTTTCGCCAACCGCCAAATGAATATCGTTCTCAGAAATATTGCCAACGCCAGTTCCGACAACATGAAGCTCAACTTCGCCATTCGTATCAATCAGCTTCAAACTATCAACCACAGACGTTACCGAACCCTGAACGTCAGCCTTAACGATTACGTTAAATTCTTCCGCATCAAGCTTTCGATTCATCATCTTAAGAATATCTGCGCCAGTAACATTGGTTGTGGCTGCCATTCTCTCCTGTTCAATTTTAGCCTTTTGCGCCAAATTGCGAGCCTCTTTTTCGCTCTTAGCAATCTCAAACCCATCACCGAATTGTGGCAATTCCTTAAATCCGGTCATATTCACTGGCATGCTTGGACCGGCATCTTTAACGGCTTTACCGCGAAAATCTTGAAGCGTTCGAACTCGCCCGTAAGCCGTTCCAGCAACCAAATAATGACCAGGCCTCAAATGGCCATTCTCCACCAACAAGCCAACTACGGCGCCACGACCAGTTTCCATGTGCGCCTCAATAACCAAACCTTCAGCCGGAACATCTTCATCTGCGCGCAAATCTTCCATATCCGCCACCAATAAAACCATATCCAAAAGCTTATCTAAGTTCTGGCCAGTTTTTGCACTAACCTCGACCATCACAGTATCGCCACCCCATTCTTCAGGATTCAAGCCATGTTCAGACGCCAATTGAGTCTTTACTAGTTGCGGATTAGCCGCCTCTTTATCAATCTTATTAATTGCCACCACAATTTTAGCGTTAGCCGACCTAGCAAATCGAATAGCTTCAACAGTCTGAGGTTTAACTCCATCATCCGCCGCCACCACGATAATCACCACATCAGTCAGTGTAGCTCCGTGCTGCCTTAGCGCCGCAAAAGCCTCGTGACCTGGAGTGTCTAGTAAAGTGATAGTCCGTCCGTTGCGCTGAGCTTGATAAGCGCTAATATGCTGAGTAATTCCTCCGGCTTCACTAGCCGCTGTTTTCTTATCAAGAATCGCATCTAGTAAACTCGTTTTACCGTGATCAACATGCCCCATCACAGCCACAATTGGTGGACGAGGAACTGCCTTGTCTGATAATTTGTGCGCATGATGATGAATTTCCGCAGAAACCGTCTTTCGCTTTAGCTGCACGTCCAATCCCAATTCTTCAACAATAATCTGTGCAGTCTCAAAATCTAGTCGCTGATTAATTGTCGCAGCGATTCCGTTCTTAAACAATTCACCAATCAGCGTAGTTACTGACAATCCCAGAGTTTCAGCCAACTCGCCAACCGTTACCGAATCCGCAATATTGACGATTTTTTCTGCCATAATAAGCTCCTCTCACCTCTGGGCGTAACTACGCTTCAGGGGATTTGTATTATTTTTTCTTTGATGATTTGCCGAGTGAAAGAGAAATCTTACGATTTTCCTTATCGATATCCAAAACTGTAAATTCTTTACGCTCGTTCAACGTAAATACCTTTTCAGGATCGGTACCGTCGCCACCAAGCTCTGACACATGAACCAAAGCTTCAACCGCTGGACTCAACTGTACGAATGCACCAAATGGAGTAATTCGAGTTACAGTTCCCTCAACTTTCTCACCAGGCTTAAATTGCTCAACTTCATCCAACCATGGATCCTTGGTCAATTGCTTCATGCTCAAGCTCAAACGTTCTTTGTCGATTGCGATAATCTTAGCTTCGATAGTTTGACCAACCTTTACGTAGTCAGATGGGTTGTTAACACGCTCCCAGCTAATTTCTGAGATGTGAATCAAACCTTCAATACCCTCAACGTTAACAAATACGCCAAAGTCAACAACACCCGTAACAACACCTGTAACTGTGTCGCCAATTGCCAACTTCTGGAATCGCTCTGCCAAACCTTCTTTAACCGCCTCTTTTTCAGAGAAGATCAATTTGTTGGCTTTGCGATCAGCATCCAAGATTCGCGCTTTAATATCCTTCTTTACCAAGCTGTTCAATCGTTGCAAGATTTCGTCCTTGTCGCTAGAACCTACGCGAGGATAGTGTTCAGCTGACAATTGCGATACTGGCAAGAATCCGCGAATACCTTCGTATTCAACTAGTAGTCCACCGCGGTTAGCGTCGTATGGTACAACGGTGATGATCTCACCAGATTCCAATTTAGCCATAACTTCATCCCAACCACGATCTTTCGCAGCCTTGCGCAATGAAAGTAGTGAATAACCGTCTTCCAATTCGGTATCAATTACGCTAGCAATTACTGAATCGCCAACATTGTAGTTCTTTGAAAGGCTAACTTCGCGGCGTGGAACCAAGCCAACACCCAAAGGTCCTAAATCGATTAAAATTTCGTGCTTCTTTACTGATAAAACAGTACCGTCAACTGTCTCACCGACAGCAAGTTGTTTAACACTATCGCCTGCTTGAGCCAGCAGGTCATCCATTGTAATTTTGGCATCTGCCATAAGTCTTCTAAAGACCCCTTCCTTAAAATTGATATTATTCTTCAGGGATATAATAAAAATATCCCCACAGATTATCACAATTATATCACAACAGATAGATAGAAGTCAAAGCTAGATAAGATAGCGAGATCGCTGATAAGCTACCGTCAAAAACGCCAAAATACCAAAAGCCACTGCAGAAACAGCTACATCTTCTGGTCCAGTTTTTGGCAATCCTTTATCAGATTGTTTAGAAGGAGTAGAAGGAGCTGGCGTTGTAGATGATGGCGATTGTTGAGACTGGGAAGGCGCAGGTGCAGGAGTTGTCTTTTTTGACTCTTCAGTCTTCACGTCGGTTCGAGCCTCACCTCTTCCACCCGACTGACTATTCGTTTTTTTATCTGCAGACTGCTGAGATGTGCTGTTGTTTTGTGAATTCTTATTGCTATTATCTGATGCTACCAAATCGCTAGAAATTGGCGACCCATCTTGCGACAAATTATTCTGCCTAATTCCGTAAAGAACAGCCAAAGATATAGCCACTAAAATAGCACCTACTATTACAAAAACTCCAATTGATCCAGTCTGATTTACTCGCTTCATATTATATCTCCACTCAAATTTTCTTTATTATATCATAATGACCTCTTATAAGTAAAGCTGGTGATATAATAAGAATATGATTATTACGGTTGACACAGGTGGGACCAAAACATTAGTAGCCAGCTTTGACGAGGAAAAAAATCCTAAGCATATCATTAAGTTCCCCACCCCTAAAAACGTAGACCAATATATTCAACGCGTCGCCGATCAAATTCACCTGATTACGAATGATAAGCCAATTGATGCAATTTCTGTGGCTCTGCCAGGAGTAGTTAAAGACGGTGTAGCGGTGTGGTGCCAAAACCTCGGCTGGAAAAATCAACCTATCCGCGAGCTACTTTCCCAGTATTTTCCTAATATACCAATATTCATTGCAAATGACGCCAATATGGCAGGACTGGCAAGTATGCTCAGATTGCCCAAAACCCCCAGATGCGGCCTATACATCACCCTAGGGACCGGCGTTGGCACTTCCCTAATCCTGAATGGAAATCTACACAAAGAGCTTAGCGATTGCGAAGGCGGACACATGTCTTTGAACTACAATGGCAAGATTACCACTTGGGAAGAGATTGCTGCAGGTAGGGTTTTACAGAGAATTTTTGGCGAATTATCATCAGATACCCCCCTGGAAGTCTGGGAAGAGGTTGCTAATAGGATAAAAGCTGGATTACAGCCGCTCATCGCCTTTACGCAACCAGACGCCGTTGTTATTGGCGGGAGCGTGGGAGTGTTCACATCCTATTTTTCAGATATTTTAAGCGGTCTTCTGGCAGAAAACTTACCCGCCGCCATATCAGTACCAAAAATAATCAGCGCCCCTAACCCAGAAGAAATTGTATTATACGGATGCTACGACAATGCCATCAGTCAGCTTGTCTCAAATTGAACACGATTTTCCAGAACTGCAATTCAAGGAGGGTGAAGTATTTTCCTGGAACCCTAATTTGCAAACAGTCTATTACGAAAAATTAGATTCGCAAGAAGACTTAGTGCAACTTTTACACGAAATCGCCCACGCTAAACTTGGTCATAAAAATTATCAATATGATATCCAGCTTATCGAAATGGAAAGATCCGCCTGGGAGTACGCCGTTGATACTTTGGCTCCAAAATACGGCTTAACTCTCAGTATGGACGACGATAATATTCAAGATTCTTTGGATAGCTACAGAGACTGGCTACATAAACGTAGCCTTTGCCCTCAGTGTGGCGCAGTTGGATTACAGGCCACTTCCTCATCTTACAAGTGTATTAATTGCCACTCAGAATGGCGCGTAAATCAGGCGAAATCCTGCCAACTTAAAAGATATCAAATAAAATAAGCCTCTCATACGGAGGCTAATTTTAAGAGATTGGAGCGGTCTTATTCTGCAATTTTTTGTACTGTCTTCTTAGTACGGCGTGAAATGCGTCCGCCCTTAGCACCAGCGATACGAGCCAAAGCTGGATTTGCAGCAAAGCCACCAGTTCGACCATTTTTACCGCCCTTACGTCCGATTTTCGCGTAAAAATCTGGATCGCGAGCTAGATTTTTTTGAGCAGCCTTTAAGCCGCCAGCCTTTGTTCCTGCCATAGGAAGGTTTTCCTCCATTTTTAAAAAAGATTTCCACATAAATTTAAATGGAAACCCTCACCTTTATATATCACACATGATATGTGTTATGTTTATATGCTAGCATATAACTAACGCTTTGTCAATATTTACATAAGTAGTTTTTTATTGTGAATAAAATATTGCATTTTACTGACGCGTTAGCTATACTAATAAAGTCAGTTACTGACGGCACCTGTTGGAGCTTTAGAAATTATGAGTTCCACCACAAAAAATTCTCGTTTTCTGCGAGATTCGAGAAGAAAAATATCCCATCACATAGAGGGATATTTTTTATTGCAGATTTATTCTAAAACTCTCTTAATAGATTGTCTATTCTAAGCTGAGATTCTTGCGTTAACTCATTCTGCAAACCAATCCAAGCGTTAATAGCCACAGTAAATTTATCCCTGGCTATAGTAAACTGGTCGCTATCTTTCTTTTCGCTAGCCGACTTCAAATCACGTACAGCCAATAAAATAGCATCTATTCTCTTCACCACTAACTTACGTAAGTCGACATCGTCTTCTCTGGATTCCAACCTCTTCTTTGCACTAGTCCATATTTTCTCCATAGCAATAAAGTCATTTTGCCTGGTCTTCGATAACTCATCTGACACCGTACGTATTTCGCCGCTCAATTCCTTATCAAACTCCATAAAGCTAACAATCTTCTCCATACTCTGTATAGTTCGGTTCATCTTCTCTACTGATTTATTGCATTCTTCTGAATACTTTTTAAATCTAGCATTGACGTTCTTCTGCCAAGATATAAAAAATACCACATCACAGCTTTGGCGTTTATTTTTTAAATCACCCAAATATTCGTTCAATTTTTCAGTAGATAATTTGTCTTTTTGCAAATTAATAAACAGCGAGCTCTCCACTTCATTAGTATTTTTTGTTACGCTTTGAACATTCTCCCAAGATTTCCAGCTCACAAATCCATATGCCAATATCATTATCAGCGTTATAAAACTCATGACAATAGCCAATTTAAGTGTGCGATAATTTTTTATAAATTTCATAGTTCTATCCCCAGCGTAGTTGACCATAATTCACTATCAAGCGGCCAAGGATTAAAAGCACACCCCTGTAAATCAATTGATTGCTGCTGCATAACCGCCGCTGGATTATTAACCCCAGAACAATTCAAATGCCCATGTCCCAACCAATGCCCAACTTCATGATTGATTACCATATGTCGATAATTACGAATATCACCACCCGCTTTATTCCACGCTGTAGTCGCGCCAGACCATCGATTATCATTGATAATGACAGAAGACCCGACTCGACAACTCCAATCCGCGTCACAGCCTGATGAGAACGAGGACATTAATTCAGCTTGCGACAGAACTAGATTGAAGCTTCCACCCTCTTTTACCTCTTTAAAAATAATCCCCATACGCGACCAACCTCGATTGTCATTTAAGGTTTCGTTTACTAGTTTCGAGAATTCAGCTAGATTTGATCGGACATTGCCCTTTGTTGATATTGTATATGTGACTTCTTTTTTCGCCCCAGAATTCAATTTTTTTGACGATTGAAGTGCGGAGTGCCAATCTGGAATCTGGATATCTGACACCTTAAAGCTAGATAGCGACGACGAAGATTTTATTTCAGAGAAAATTTTAGCACTAATTACCTTCTTCGCATCGCTCTTACTCTCATTGGGTGCTGTTATATTAACCGTTGGTGTTAAAGCAACAGCAATCGCCATGCCGCCAGTAGCCACCCTACACACTATACACATACTTATATTCTATCACTCGTCAAAACATACCACAAACGTTTTAAGACAAAGAAGAAAGCCACCCTATTAGGATGGCTTTCTTATAATTCGGCACCGTGCTAGTTTCCCACTTTCGCAGTATAATCGCCGCTGGGGAGCTTAACTTCTGTGTTCGGAATGAGAACAGGTGTTTCCTCCTCGCCATGGGCACCGAAGGAGGGGGTTACGACGCTTGGTTCCGTATATATTCCACGGTGGGCCAAACCCCTTTCTTCGATGTCCAACATCAGCACGGAATTGATTTTTAATTGACTAGTACTTTTGAAAAGCACCAATTACTAGTTAAGTCTACCTTATCCGCAATGTTTACGCAAGCATAAACTCCACAGACAAGGACATAAAAAGGCAATGGGACTATTAGTACGCTTTAGCTCCATACATTACTGTACTTCCACCTTGCGCCTATCAAACAGATAGTCTTTCTGTGTCCTCATAGGGAAACCTTATCTTGAGGTTAGTTTCGCGCTTAATATGCTTTCAGCGCTTATCTAGTCCGCACATAGCTACTCGACAATGCAGCAGGTGGCCACAATCGATACACCAGAGGTGCGTCCGCCCCGGTCCTCTCGTACTAGGGGTAGATCCTCTCAAGTTTCCTATCGTCCATACCGGATATAAACCGAACTGTCTCACGACGTTCTGAACCCAGCTCGCGTACCACTTTAATCGGCGAACAGCCGAACCCTTGGAAGGTGCTCCCCCTCCAGGATGTGATGAGCCGACATCGAGGTGCCAAACAGCGCCGTCTATGTGAACTATTGGGCGCTATAAGCCTGTTATCCCCGGGGTAACTTTTGTCCGTTTGCGCTGGCAATCCCACATTCATGAACCAATGGTTCGTCCAGCGGATCACTTACTCCTGCTTTCGCATCTGATCGGAATGTACTCCTCACAGTCAAGCTGGCTTATGCGTATACACTACCACTACGATTTCCATCCGTAGTTAGCCAACCTTTGAACGCCTCCGCTACTCTTTAGGAGGCAACCGCCCCAGTTAAACTACCCACCATACACGGTCCGCTAACCGGATAACGGTCAGCGTGAGAACACAATCACAACAAGGGTGGTATTTCACTTGGTGACTCCACAAATACTGGCGTATCTGCTTCAAAGTCTCCCACCTATGCTACACATGTTGAAACCATATTCAATGTAAAGCTGTAGTAAAGCTCCATGGGGTCTTTTCGTCCTGGTACGGACAGACGGCATCTTTACCGCCAATGCACTTTCACCGAGTCCTTCGCTGAGACAGTGCCCACATGATTACTCCATTCGTGCGGGTCAGAACTTACCTGACAAGGAATTTCGCTACCTTAGGACGGTTATAGTTACCGCCGCCATTGACTAGGGCTTCAGTTCGCACCGTGAAGCGCTCCCCTTAACCTTCCAGCATTGGGCAGGAGTCAGCCCCTATACATCCACTTTCGTGTTAGCAGAGACCTGTGTTTTTGATAAACAGTTCCGTGGGCTCTTTTGCTGCGGCCCCCACATCGTTAGACGTCAGAGGTTCGCGTTCAAAAGAACAATTCGTTTGCTCTATCTCAGAAAATTCGTTTTGTGATTAAAAATGTACTCTTTAACCTAATATTCACTGAGTGAACGCGGCTGATATCCACCGAAGTGGGGGCAGACCTTATCCCGAAGTTACGGTCGCTGTATTGCCGAGTTCCTTAGCGAAGGTTCGCTCGTAAGCCTGAGTCTACTCGACTCGAGCACCTGTGTTGGTTTGCGGTACGGGCGGCTAAGTCCACGCGTACACCTGCTTTTCTAGCCAGGGCTTTCACCAAAATCGCGACTCCGAAGAATCACTTTCACTCCCTTTGCGTTCCCGCTCGGTTGGACGGATAAACCATGAATCCGCTTCGATTACTTCCCCGTGAACAGTGTACAAAACTTAACCGGTTCAGGAATATTAACCTGATGTCCATCGCCTACGCTCTGCGCCTCGGCTTAGGCCCGACTAACCCTGAGATGATTACCATGGCTCAGGAAACCTTGCTCTTACGGCCGAGAGGATTCTCACCTCTCTTATGGTTACTCATTCCAGCATTCTCACTTCCTACCGCTCCACCGAACCTTCCGATTCGACTTCACTGCTGATAGGAACGCTCCTCTACCACACCTTGTGACAAATAAAATCTACTAGCCTACTTAAATAAATCACTGATTCCAAAAGTAGTTTTCTTATAAAGCGAGTTCTTTATGGAACGTTTTGGATTCTTAAGAAAACCCATACCTTTTCTTCCATAACCAGGAACGATAGCTTTTTTCACCACACGCTTCGCGCGTCCGGTCGTCCGTGCTTTAACCATTTTCTTTAGACTTGGTTTTCTCATTCCTATTCTCATTATGCTATTCCCAACTTATTATTTACTAATAAGTTAATTATAGCACGAACTGCTTTTGCTAATAAACTTTATTTGTCACAAGACATCCATATCTTCGGTATAACGTTTTAGCCCCGTTACATTTTCCACGCAAGATCTCTTGACTAGTGAGCTGTTACGCACTCTTTAAATGAATGGCTGCTTCTAAGCCAACATCCTAGCTGTTTAAGAAATCTCACCTTGTTTCCCACTGAACGTTAATTTAGGGACCTTAGATGATGGTCTGGGCTGTTTCCCTTTTGAGCACCGATCTTAGCACCGATGTTCTAACTGCCGTGATTACACACATGGTATTCGTAGTTTGTTAAGGGTGGGTACAGTTGTCCGCCCCAGTCCTTTACAGAGCTCTACCCCCATGTGCTACTAACACGACGCTAGCCCTAAAGCTATTTCGAGGAGAACCAGCTATCTCCGAGTTCGATTGGCATTTCACCGCTAACCACAAGTCATCCAAACACTTTGCTGCGTATCCTGGTTCGGTCCTCCACCACCTGTTACAGTGGCTTCAACCTGCTCATGGTTAGGTCACCCGGTTTCGGGTCTAATCCTTACAACTTAATCGCCCTATTCAGGCTCGCTTTCACTGTGGCTCCGTCAATTGACTTAACCTCGCTGTAAAAATTAACTCGCTGGATCGTTCTACAAAAAGCACGCCGTCACCGGACAAGCCGGCTCCGACTCCTTGTAGGCACTAAATTTCAGGATCTATTTCACTCCCCTCCCGGGGTTCTTTTCACCTTTCCATCACTGTACTAGTTCACTATCGATCGTATATTATATTTAGCCTTGGCTGGTGGTCCAGCCAGATTCAAACAGGGTTTCTCGTGCCCCGTCCTACTCGATAAAACATATATAAGGTCAGCGTCGTTTTCATATACACGGCTTTCACGTTCTTTGGCTAGTCATTCAAACTATTCTACTAACCACGCCGATTTCTTACCTTACTAACTGTTGATAGCCAGTTATCGCAAATCAGATTATTTGAATGAATCAAATTCTCTGACTTGGTCATATGTAATATCACAACCCCTTATAAGTATTCGTCTATCAACTTATTTGCCTAAATTAATAGGCAAAAACTTAAAAGGTTTGGGCTGTTGCGATTTCGCTCGCCACTACTTTCGCAATCGTTATTTACTTTCTCTTCCTCATCCTACTAAGATGTTTCAGTTCAGATGGTTCCCGCTCGCTTGCCTATGTGTTCAGCAAGTGGCAACATGACATGACTCATGCTGGGTTTCCCCATTCGGAGATCTCCGGATCAAAGCTTGTTGACAGCTTCCCGAAGCTTATCGCAGTCTTCCACGTCCTTCATCGGTAATATACGTCTAGGCATCCATTTAGCGCCCTTGAGTACCTTTTTATGCATTGACTTAACTAGTAGTTGCTACTTTGCAATTACTACTACCGTCAATTAAAAACTCAATTTCTTTTACTCTCAAATTGTTAATGATCAGTGCCTCACACATTTGAATGCACAATTGACAAGTCAATAAATTGACAAATCTATCTACACTCAGATGCTTTCTCACTGCCCTCGCACGCTTTGCAGTGTATTGCCAGAGGTTCGTTTGAACATTCGCTTAACTAGTAATTAACTATACAGCAGCTGAGATTCTTTTGCAAGGGTTTTTTCAAAGTTTTTTCGACTTTTTTTGCTTTTTATTAAAATCAGCGCCAATCGCCTCAGAAATACTAGAAAACCCGTCATTTTTTAGCAGCTGAGACAACTCGCGATTCATTCGCCCAATTAGCTGCGGACCTTCAAAAAACAGCCCAGTGATAAGCCCAACTAAACTAGCGCCCGCCTTGATCTTAGCGTATGCGTCTTTGGCCGAAAAAACTCCGCCAACACCAATAATAGTCAGTTTATCTCCATAGTTTTTATATGTATGCTTAATCAATTCTAAGCTATGTGCGCGAGTAGGTTTGCCGCTTAATCCACCCCTGATGTCATCAGTCAAAGGATCTTTAAGATCTACCTTCTCACGATCCTTTATTAAATTAGCGACCGTTACACCCTGAATATTATGCTCAACAATAACCTTTAATAGCGAGTCGAACTGCTTCAGATCATACAAATGTGGCATTTTAACCCAGAAAGGAACATTTCTCTCTACAGAATCTAATTCGCTTAATAAAGTCTCTAGCGTATCGGCATAGATAAACGGCTCCTTGCCAGCATTCGGACAAGAGATATTAATCTCTATAACGCTTGCCAGATTGTTTTCTACGATATAACTAACCGCTTTTTTTACGTCCCGAATTATATATTCCTCCGGAACGACTGGCCCAAATTCGTCTTTCGTGGATTTATCAGCAATAACAGCCACAGACACAACTGTCGGCATTGATTTAACCTTAGGTCTATTTAGTTCAATGTAGTCACTAATCTTCTCCAATCCATAATTTGGCATGCCAGCGTACACAACTACAGATTTGGTGTTCGGCAATCGATGAAACCACGGTCGCAGATTTCCCCTTCTCGGCTCCATAGTTACAGATCCGCCAGAAGCAAAGCCAAATCCAACGTCTTCCATTAAGGGCGACAGTTGTACGTTTTTATCAAATCCTGCTGATAAGCCTATTGGGTTATTAAATACAACTCCATCAATTTCCTGCTGTAGCGACTTGTCCTGAAAGTTCCATAATTTACTAATAACCCACCTAACAGGAGGGAATGCTTGCGCCAAACGACCGCAAAAAATAATTAACTTATGAGTAAAGTCTGGTGTTAGTAGGAATAATATTGGCTTGATAATATGCTTATACATATTCTAAGAGTATAGCTATCTATGCTTTATTAAGCAAGGTTACTTGCAAATAAAAAATCGCCCACTCGGCGATAATCCTGACTGTCTATGATTGGTGGGCGCTGAGGGACTCGAACCCCCGACCCTCTCGGTGTAAACGAGATGCTCTAGCCAACTGAGCTAAGCGCCCATATTAAAAATATGGTGGGCGATGAGGGACTTGAACCTCCGACCTCGTCATTATCAGTGACGCGCTCTAACCAGCTGAGCTAATCGCCCTCATTCGTCTTGGTGGAGTGTCGTGGACGTAAGCCCACTTCACCCCGTATGGTGGAGACACAGGGACTCGAACCCTGGACCCCCTGCTTGCAAAGCAGGTGCTCTAGCCAACTGAGCTATGTCCCCATAAATTGCCAAGACTTTTTAATTGTACAGTATCTTTTTAATTCTGACAAGTGTATAATTAATAATATGTTATATCAATTTAGTTTTGGCTCATTATTTTTTGGGATTTTGGTCTTAATTGCTGGTGGAATCGTCGTTATCTTCCATCAAAAATTAGCCGACAATCTGGGAAGCGGCGTAAGTAGCTATGACCGTTTCAAATTTTGGGGACTTGTTACATGTGGAGTAGGATTCGCTATTATGCTCAGTCTACACACTATCCCATTAAACTGGCTACTAAACTCCCTTTTTGGCGGCGGACTATAATAAGCGTCAGCAAAAAGCATAAATAGCCAAAAATTATTGGCTATTTTTTATAATCATAATTCTACCAAAATATCAGATTTAATTAAATCTACCATATAAAAAGCCCCTCATAGAGGGACTTTTTCGTTTAACAACTTGATTGTGCAATTCATCAATCGGCTTATCGTAGAGAAAGGTTGAACTTTTGTCTCGTCCTCGAGAGGACTATTGTAAATATGTAAGCTCGACACATCTACGAGACCGACCTAGCTCAATCTGTGATTGCTCGACAGATTGGCATCGTTACTCCCTAGAAAGGAGGTAATCCATCCGCACCTTCCGGTACGGATACCTTGTTACGACTTAACCCCAATCATGCCCCCCACCTTAGGCCGACGAATCGGACTTCGGGTGTTGGTCACTTTCATGGTTTGACGGGCGGTGTGTACAAGACCCGGGAACGTATTCACCGCAACTTGCTGATTTGCGATTACTAGCGATTCCGACTTCATGCAGGCGAGTTTCAGCCTACAATCCGAACTGGGACTAGCTTTGATGCGATTTGCTTCACCTCGCGGCTTCGCTGCGCATTGTACTAGCCATTGTATTACGTTTCTAGCCCAGGACGTAAGGGAAATACTGACCTGACATCATCCCCTCCTTCCTCCCCGTTACCGGGGCAGTCTGAATAGAAAAATACAACTATTCACAAGGGTTGCGCTCGTTGAAGGACTTAACCAAACATCTCACGACACGAGCTGACGACGGCCATGCATCACCTGTCACAGGGTTCCAAAAGGCACAGTCTACTTTCGCAGACCTTCCCTGGATGTCAAGCCCTGGTAAGGTTCTTCGGTTATCATCGAATTAAAGAACATAATCCACCGCTTGTGCGGGTCCCCGTCAATTCCTTTATGTTTTAGCCTTGCGGCCGTACTCCACAGGCGGGATACTTAACGCGTTAGCTTCGCTACTGAAGGGGTCGATACCTCCAACAGCTAGTATCCATCGTTTACGGCGTGGACTACCCGGGTATCTAATCCGGTTCGCTCCCCACGCTTTCGTGCCTTAGCGTCAGAAATGGCCCAGTAACCTGCCTACGCCATCGGTGTTCCTTCTAATATCTACGGATTTCACTCCTACACTAGAAATTCCAGTTACCTCTACCATTCTCGAGTTTAACAGTTTGAATAATAGTCTGTATGGTTGAGCCACCAGGTTTCACTATTCACTTATTAAACCGCCTACGCAACTCTTTACGCCCAGTCACTCCGGATAATGCTTGCACCCTACGTATGACCGCGGCTGCTGGCACGTAGTTAGCCGGTGCTTATTCATGAGTTACCGTCATATTCTTCACTCATAAAAGAAGTTTACAACCCGAAGGCCTTCATCCTTCACGCGGCGTTGCTCCATCAGGCTTTCGCCCATTGTGGAAGATTCCTCACTGCTGCCTCCCGTAGGAGTCTGGACCGTGTCTCAGTTCCAGTCTGGCTGATCATCCTCTCAGACCAGCTATGGATCGTCGGCTTGGTAGGCCATTACCCTACCAACTACCTAATCCAACGCAGGCTTCTCCCAAAGCGCCCGAAGGCTTTAATCCGAAGACCATATGCGGCATTAGCTACCCTTTCGGGCAGTTATTCCTCACTTTGGGGCAAATTCCTACGCGTTACTCAGCCGTCCGCCGCTCGCCGACATTTTACACAAAATTCTTGAATAAATCTTCTATATTACCCAGAAGCTTCCAGAATTCAGTGTAAAACTCGCTGCCGCTCGACTTGCATGTGTTAGGCACGCCGCCAGCATTCATCCTGAGCCAGGATCAAACTCTCCGTTAAAATCTACTTTGTATCAAAGTATTAAGGCTCTACAAAAATATAAACTGACGATGATATTGCACAATCAAATTGTTAAAGTTCATCTTAAGTCAGACTGAAGTATGATTTACCTCGCTTTACAGATTGTAAATCGTTGCTTAACTCGCACTCCAGCAACCAGACTTGTTACTAATCTTACAGTATATAATTGCCTAGGTCAATAGATTTTTACAATTATTTTGTTGCGAAAAATACAACGGCAGCTACAACTACACCAATGGCCGCCCCAGCCGCCACTTCTACAGGGGTGTGACCATGAGCAACGCGAAGTTTTTTCAACTTGCTACCCTGCTCTGAAATTAACTTATTAAGCGTTTCACCCTGCATTCCAGACGAATAGCGAACCATCATGGCATCATACATTACTATAATAGCCAGCCAAGTAGCTAGTCCAAATATGGAACTATCCCAGCCATCTTGTAGCCCCAGAAATACTGCCAATGACACGACAATCGCACTATGAGCGCTTGGCATACCTCCGGATAGAAGTATTTTCGGGTTTGTATCACCACTGAACACTCGACGATTTCGCCCCATGAGATGAAACACTTGCTTCAACCCTTGGGATATCGCCCATGCAATTACTGGGACTATCAAGACTTTCATTTATTAATTACCCTCATCCTGCGGGCGATCCGCCATCAAGCCGATTGATGAAACAGCGTCGCCGTCAGATAGACGCATAATCGTCACGCCCTGAGTCGTCCTACCGAGCAATTTAATATCACTCAAGCCTAGTCGGATAGTCTGACCATTCTGAGAAACCAATAACGCCTCTGTTATTTCTGGATCAATAGTCTGCACAGAGATAATTGGACCAGTTTTTGCAGTTACAACTGCAGCTTTTATACCAACTCCGCCACGTTTATGACTTGGGAAATTCGACACCTTTGTGCGTTTACCGAAGCCTTTCTCGCTAACCACCAGCAAGGTTTGGTCGTCACCCGTAACGATATCCATACCAACAACAGAGTCGTTTGGACGTAATCTTACGCCACGAACACCACGAGCTGATCTACCCATTGGGCGCGTATCTTTCTCATTAAAGCGAATAGCTTGCCCTGCAGACGTAGATATAATCACGTCATTTTCGCCAGTCGTCCTCTTTATCCAGCGCAGTTCATCGCCTTCATCTAATTTAATAGCAATCAATCCGTTTGTACGAACATTGGCATAATCTTTTACAGGAGTCTTCTTGACTGTACCCTTCTTTGTCGCCATGAACAGATATCCGTCTTCGTTAGCGTTCTTTTCGTGCTTGATAATTGCCGTTATCTTCTCTTCTGGCTGAAGTTGCAATAAGTTAACGGCCGCAACACCTTTCGCGCTTAGGCTGGCGGCTGGTACTTCGTAAGCCTTCAAGCGGAAGATCCTACCCATATTAGTGAAGAATAGCAGATAATCATGCGAACTTGCCTGAACGACTTGGTCAATAACATCTTCTTCCTTAGTCGTCATACCACGCTTGCCTTTACCGCCACGATTTTGCCTACGATAATCACTTACTAAGGTTCGCTTGATGTAATTTTCGCTTGTAAGTAGAATTACCGACTCTTCCTCTGGAATCAATTCCTCATCAGAAAACTTGCCTAATTCGTGATTGATAATCTTACTGCGTCGTTCATCGCCATACTTTTCTTTCATAGCAAGCAATTCTTCCTTAACGACACGCAAAATCTCGTTCTCGTCAGCCAAAATTGCCTCCAGCTTCTTAATCAGTTCATGAAGTTGCTTCAATTCTTCTTCAATTTTGTCGCGCTCCAACCCCTGCAATCGTCGTAGTTGCATCGCCAAAATTGCGGCCGCTTGAATTTCCGACAGACCAAATCTCTCCATCAAACGCTTGTCGGCATCGTCATAACTTTCGCGAATCGTCTTAATTACCTCGTCAATATGATCAAGCGCAATCTTCAGACCCTCCAAAATATGCGCCCGCTCTTTAGCTTTTCGAAGTTCAAACTCAGTTCTACGTCGAATAACCCCTTGGCGATGTTTAATAAATTCCGCCAAAATCTCCTTCAAGCCCATGACTTTAGGCTGAATACCATTGACCAAAGCCAGGACATTATAATGGAATGATGTTTGTAATCCAGTCAATTTATACAATTGGTTAAGAATCTTCTTTGGATAAGCATCTTTCTTCAGTTCAACAACAACTCGAACCTTACCGCGAGCACTTTCATCTCGTGCATCGGCAATGTGCGTTATTTTTTTGGCAAGGACAAGTTCTCGAACCTTATCAACAAAGCCTTCCTTACTCATACCATACGGAACTTCGGTGATTATAATACTGTAACGGCTATTTTTGCGCTCTTCAATCGACGCAACCGCACGAATCGTAACTGAGCCGCGCCCAGTTTCATATGCTTGACGCATTGGTGCACCACCATAAACTTCCGCACCCGTCGGAAAATCAGGACCCTTAATATGCGCCAATAGTTCGTCTAGTGTAATTTCAGGATTATCTATTTGAGCAACTGTAGCGTCAACCACCTCACCAAGGTTGTGCGGTGGAATATTCGTTGCCATACCAACAGCAATACCCATCTGACCGTTCAATAGAATATTTGGAACGGCCGACGGCAAAACCACTGGCTCTTTCTCTGTTCCGTCGAAGTTATCACGAAAATCAACTGTTTCTTTGTCGATGTCAGATAGCAACTCGCCGCCAATTTTATCCATTCGCGCCTCAGTATAACGAGAAGCCGCTGGCTCGTCACCGTCCATAGAACCGAAGTTACCCTGACCTTCAACCAGCGTATAACGCATCTTCCAAGGTTGAGCCAAGTTCACCATAGCGTCATAAATTGATGAGTCGCCGTGCGGGTGGTAGTTACCCATCACTTCACCGACGATCTTCGCCGACTTCACCGTAGCGTGAGGAGCACGCCAACCATTCTTATTCATCGCATACAAAATACGACGATTAACAGGCTTCAGTCCGTCACGAACATCCGGCAAAGCACGGTCAATAATAACCGACATAGAGTATTTAAGGAAGGAATCTTCCATAACACGCTCAACTGTTGACTTTTCAATACCGCGAACTTCTGGCTCTTCGTTCAGAATTTCTGGTTCTACTATATTTTTATTGTCATTGTCCGCCATATCTCCTCCTTAAAAGTCCAAATCTTCCACATTAACCTTAGCGGCATTTGTTTGAATAAAATTTTTCCTCAATTCTACGCTATCACCCATAAGCTTCGTAAATATCGCGTCTGCCCGTTCTGCGTCCTCAATATTAACCTTCACTAATGTTCGATTTTCTGGATTCATAGTCGTTTCCCATAATTGAGCGGCATCCATCTCACCAAGACCCTTAAATCGCTGCTGTGCCGTGTAGCCTGCCTGCTTAAATTTCTCAGCATTTTCATCAATCTTTACACCAGCAGCCTTGCGCTCATTGATCTTTTCGTTCAATTTTTGCTCGAGAGCTACTTCATCATAGACGTAATCTATCTTACGATTACTGCCAGTTCCTCTACTTAGTCCAAACAGAGGCGGTTTCGCCAAATATACGTGACCCGCTTCAATCACTTCAGACATATATCGGAAGAAAAATGTCATCAAAAGTGTAGAAATGTGCGCACCGTCAACATCGGCATCTGTCATAAATATAATCTTGTCGTAACGAATACCACTAATGTCAAATTGGTCGCCAATTCCAACGCCCATAGCCTTAATCAACGAAACAATTTCAGCATTAGCAAACATCTTATCAAACCTTGCGCGCTCAGTATTCAGCACCTTACCACGAAGAGGAAGAACAGCCTGAATAGTTGAATCGCGACCATCCTTAGCTGAACCCGCAGCAGAATTACCCTCGACAATAAATAATTCACAATCTTTTCGGTTACGAGACGAACAGTCAGTCAATTTAGATGGCAAGTTTAAGCCCTCAAATGCTCCCTTACGGATAACGTTGTCGCGCGCAGCCCTTGCCGCCTTGCGAGCTCGTGCCGCCAGCGTAGCCTTGCCGACAACCTTCTTCGCTGTAGCTGGATTTTCTTCCAAATAATACGCGAAATATTCGCTCATCACCTGATCAACATAGCGGCGCATCTCTGGATTACCAAGTTTATTCTTGGTCTGACCTTCAAACTGAGGATCTGGCAACTTCACCAAAATAACTGCCGTCAGCCCTTCACGGATGTCATCACCAGTCAGATTATCTTCTTTTTCTTTCAGCAAGCTATTCTTGCGAGCATAATCATTAATTACACGCGTAAGGGCTGTTCGGAAACCAACCAAATGAGTACCACCATCAGGAGTTAAGACGTTATTGGCAAATGGCTTTACCACTTCAGCGTAAGTGTCGTTATACTGAACCGCAATTTCCACCATACAATCTTCAACTTGCTTCTCGACGTAAAATATATCGTCCGATAAAACATCCTTGCCAATATTCAGGTTTTTTACATAACTCTGAATACCACCCTCAAAGTAGAAAGCTTTTCGTTCGCCAGTTCGCTCATCGATAACCGATGTGTGAATGCCTTTTGTAAGGTACGCCTGATGACGAAGATAATTAACAACCCATTTATAGTCAAAATTAACTGTTTCCTTAAAGATGGTTGGGTCTGGATAGAAAGTAATTGTCGTACCAGAACCATCAGACTTTCCAACTACTTCTAATTCTGTCTGAGGCACGCCTGTTGCGTATTCTTGGCGATAGATTTTACCGTTCTTCCTAACTTCAGCAATCATCCGCGTAGACAATGCATTCACAACACTAGAACCAACACCGTGAAGTCCAGACGAAACCTTATAGCCGCCGCCACCAAACTTACCGCCGGCGTGTAAGATTGTTAATACCGTCTCTAGCGTACTCTTACCTGTCTTTGGGTGTTTATCGACAGGAATACCACGACCGTCATCAGACACTCGAACGCCGCCATCCTTCAACAAAGTTACTTCGACCTTCGTGGCATAACCAGCGATTGCCTCGTCAATTGAGTTATCGGCGATTTCCTTAATCAAGTGATGTACGCCCTCATACCCCGTACTACCGATGTACATTCCTGGACGCTTACGAACCGGCTCAAGACCCTCTAGGACCTGGATTTGTGAGCCATCATAAGATTGTTCATTTGTTTGTTTAGCCATATCTCCCTCGCTATTATCTGAATTATCAGCTCTTTTCAACAACCTTATTATACATCAAAATAGATATATTCTCAAACTATTTACTTTTTCAGCATGCTTATGCTAAAGTTAGATTAAAGTTATATAACAACAAAAATAAAAGAGGTCAAAATGTTCAAAAAAATTATCTCGCGCCTACCATACAGCCCTTCAATGATCCACAATTTGGGCTTTTATGCGAAACGCTTACGCAAAGAAGAAGCCACTCGAAAGATCGGACTTATCTTAACCGCCCTAGCGCTTATTGTGCAATCTTTCACTGTTTTTTCACCGCCAGAATCAGCCAATGCAGCAGATTCCAGCGACCTAATTTACGGCGGAATTTCTAGCGGTCAGCAATTGATGGCTCATTATGACGCGAACACAAATAATATTCGCGACCTCTACGATCATCTTGGTATTAGCCGCTCAGATCTAGTAGCTGCGACAGGAAATCTTCAGACACTGAACAGTAACATGGGAACTTATTCTTGGGGACTTACGCCTCATTTTGGACCATCAAGAGGTGAAGGTTCATATGTAGTGCGCACATCTCAAGGAGGGGCTCGCACATTCTACTATCGACCTCACAACCTCTGGGGCAGCTTCTCATATAGAGCATTCGTTGGATATTCGGCCGGGACTGGCTGGTTTGCAATTATGCTTAACTGTGGCAACTTAATCTTAAAATTCGCGCCACCGAACCACCATTGTCCGACTGGTCAAGTTGGCACATACCCAAACTGCTCCACTCCACCACAGCCAGTAGCTACATGTAACGCTCTAGACATAAAGAATAATGGAGACACTTACCAACTTACAGCCAACGCAAGTGCAGCCAACGGTGCTACAATTCAAAAATATGTATACAGTATTTATCGAGGAAACACCCTAGTTAAAACTATAGAAAGCAACGATAAGATTGTATCTTATACAGAGAAAACACCGGGATCATACAAAGTTGTTCTAACAGTAAAAAGCTCGCTAGGCGACAAGACCTCAGACGCCTGCGTAAAGACATTTACTATACCAGAGCCAGCAAGATGCCCTCAAAACCCTAAATTATTAAAGGATGATCCTCAGTGCCAACCATGTCCAGGCGACTCTACTATATGGATTAACGATAGTCGATGTTCTGCCTCGTTCGTGCAGACAAAAACCGCAGTTAATCTCACCCAAAATAATACTGACGCAACAACTACGGTTGCGAAATCTGGAGATCGAATTACCTACACTCTTTCAGTAAAAAACAAAGGTCTAAAAGAGGAAGAGTTTACGTTCAAAGATCAAGTCAGCGACCTATTAGAATATGCAGACATATTCGATGCTGGAGGCGGAAAATTGACAGATGATAAAGGTGCTAGTGCAGGTAGTGGAAACGCAAAGGTGCTTGTCTGGAGCGCAGTTAAGATTAAACCAGGAGAAACCCAGAAGCGCAGTTTTACCATCCAAATAAAGAACAGCATTCCTGCAATGGCTAGCGGTAAAAGTAATCCAATGTCTTATGACTGTAGGATTGATAACACATTTGGCAATACTGTCAGCACAAAAATTGACTGCCCTGCACCGAAAGTTATTGAACAAACCACTTCACAACTGCCAAAAACTGGTGCCAGCGAGAATATGATGTTCGCAGGAATTATTGCAGCCGTGGTCGTATACTTCTACGCTAGATCACGTCAATTGAATAAAGAAGTTAGAATCATTCGGCGAGACATGTCCGCAGGAACTTTATAGGAGGTGAAAAATGAGTGAAAAATTAAAGTCTACCGTAGAGAATGCTGTCGACACCAGAGAATTAGCAGATTTAAGCAGAGAAAAAGCTGCTGAAATCGAAAGATCTCTGAAAGAGGCGGCTGAAAAAGAAAAATCAAATGCCGAGAATGAGAATAGCATTAAACATGAGGCTATGAAAATTGCCGCCCGCCAAGAAAAGCGGCAAGAACAAAAAGAATCTAAAGAAATAAAAGAGGATAAGCCTCTTACAAAAAAAGATATTGAAGCTTCGTATAAGAAGACTTTGGAAAATGTACAGGACCAACTATCAGCTCCATCCAGAGCCTTCAGTAAGGTCATTCACAACCCAGTCGTCGAAAAGACTAGTGACGCAATTGGCAATACCGTTGCCCGCCCTAACTTAATCATCTCTGGCGCCTTAGGAGCAATAGCTTCTGTCGTTGTGTATTTTATCGCCAAACGATATGGATATCTATTATCAGGATCAGAAACTATTATCCTGTTTGTAGCTGGCTGGTCTATTGGCGCTGTTATCGAATACGCTCGAGTAGGGTTTATCAACAACAGGAAAAATAGCTAGATAGATATCGAATCTTATCTCAAGCTAATCATCACTTCACTATCGTCATCATCACCATTACGTAAATCGAGTCGATTCTTAACCACAGGTTGGCTCGGTTTTACATTTACAGAAGAGACAGGGTTATTATTTGTAGTCATAGACACATTTGCCCTATTGATGACAGCACCATCTATCGCAGAAGGTTGACTTTGCTGTTTGCTGTCAAGATTAGAAGTCGTAGCATTTACACTATTTATATTAGAAGGAGCATTATTAATAACCTCTGGGCGGCCTTGCGGATTCTGTATTTGTGAGGAAGCCTGTGGAATATGCAAATTTGCTGGTCTTACGGTTGAATTAGAAGCGGGCTTTCCTCCTAATTGTTGTCTCTTCGCTAGCCATTCATCCAAGAACGATGACCCACCAGGTGCCTTTTGATTAGCAGAAGGCGCTAATTGAGAAGGACTCGTCTTCGGCTGCACACTACCTCTAATCCTGTCAAATATCTCCTTCTCAACAACAGCTCGCGGCCTACCGTATTTAGCAGCAGATAGCCTTACTAACGCGTCTCTCAGCTGATTATTAACTTGCCCCATCGGAGGGATCCAATTCATACTAAACGGTGCAGACGGCACATTATTAATCATCACAGAGGTTATAGATTGGAAGTTTGGCAATTTAGCCAAGTCGTCGACATCGAAAGTCGGCTGAAACTTCTTAACCATCAATTCGGCGTCAGTCACACCGATACGCCCAGAAATAACCGTACCGACGTTACCAATAATAGCTTCTCGTATCTTATCCGTTAGCTGAGTCATAAACTGGTTACCCATAATAAGACTCAATTTATACTTACGAGCCTCAGACAGAATAGATTCAAAGCTGTCAGTGGCGAAGTTCTGGAACTCGTCAACATACAATGAGAAATCAACTCGCTGATCCTCTGGAATATCCGCCCGAGACATCGCTGCTGCCTGGAACTTCATCACAAAAATAATACCCAAAAGCTTAGAGTTGAGCTCGCCCATCTTACCTTTCGACAAGTTGACTAGCAAAATCTTATTATTATCCATAATTTCACGCAAATTAAATCCAGATTTGGTCTGACCAATGATATTGCGCATTGCATCGTTGGAAATAAATGGACCAAACTTCGATACAACCCATGAAATAACCTCGCCCGCCTCATTCGACCTCTGTGACGCAGGAAATTCCTTTGTCCAGAAATCAATAACTTGCTGATCTTTTACATACTTCAGCTTACTTTTCACAAATTCAGGATCAATAAGGCACTTCGGCACATCAATAAACGTTCCACCAGCAGGATCTGACATCAACAGCAAAGCACAGTTTCTAAAAATATGTTCCAAGCGAGGACCAACAATTCCTGTATGACCTGGATCGTAAAGACCATACAGCATATTAATCGCCTCTTGAACCAAAAAGTCTTTTTGGTCTGGAGTGTCGAACTCAAACATATTCAAGCCAATTGGATTAGTCATATCAGCAGGATTAAAGTAGATAATATCCTCAACGCGCTCTTTTGGAACCTTGCCTAACAATGACTCAACCAAATCACCGTGCGGATCAATAAAGGCGAATCCCCGACCATCCATCATATCCTGATAAGCCATATTTTCCTGCAAGACAGACTTACCAACGCCTGTTTGACCAATAATATATACGTGGCGGCGGCGGTCTTTTGTTCCGATTCGAATAGGTTTTTTGACTCCTCGAAATTCGTTATACCCAATCAGCAAACCCTCATCCAAAACGTCTGTTGGTCCATCAACCTGCTTGGACATCTGTCGCTTAACTTGTGAAGTCGGGATCGCGTTAGCTCCAGGCAAATGGAATAACGTTGCCATTTCTACACTGTTGAGAATATTACTACGAGTTTCCTGAGGGAAGAACCTCATAATATATGCTGTTGTCATTTCCTCAACATTCCTGGTTAAAGAGAACTTAAACCCATTATTACGCGGTGAGTCAAATAACGAAAAGGCTGCTATTATATTTTTTAACAACACTTGAGAGCGCGCTGCAGTGTTTGACGAAATTACAACACGCACCAAAACTTCATACGCAGGATAGCGAGCTTTTTCGCTGATAGCATCCACTTCCGCCTGCTCTAAAGATGTCAGCTGCTTGTCCTCGGAATTAGAGCCTCCGTCTTTTTCATTATTCTCTGGCGGTTTCCATAGAGCCTCCATAATATCCATAGGAGCAACACCGCCAAAGCCCTTCTTCTTTCCCTTATTCTTCTTCATGCCGTCAATATGAGATTCTGAAGCCTTGGACCAACCGTCATACGCCGGACGTAGTAAAAATTGCACACCTATTCCGTCTTCTTTGGATGCCGAAGATAAAGCATTTAATAATGCCCTGGAGGCATCTCTTTTCGACTCCTGATAAGTCGATATTGGATAAACAAAGGACTTTTTCAGGGTGAATTCGCCACCGATGGTTCCGCTCATCTTGCCAACCTTGCTGAATATATTAGTATCAGATACCTCTTCTAGCCTAGCAGAAGGATATGCTGCCGCTACAGCTTGACGAATAACATCAACTAACACTAGCGGAACAACAGCATAATAATGAACTAACCCACCATGCGCAACAATCTCAAACGATATATGACGTTGGCCGTAGACTTTACTTTTGAATCCTTTAGTTGCCGTACTTGAGATAATGTTATACATCACCTGGGCTTGCGACAACACCTCTTCAGTTAAATCTCGCTCATCTCGATTTGAGCTATTAACGTCTTCACTTGTCGGAGGCAAATGTATAAGTAGCGGCACCATCTTCAAGCCTCGTTCATAATTTTTAGCTTCCCTCAGCATGTTACGATACAGCACAAAAGCTACCGCAGAACCAGCGGCTATAATAACAATCGCGATAAAACTAACTATCAAAGGACCCGCACCCATATAAAACCCTACTTACTACCGTCGTCATTTTGACCTAAAGTCTTATTATATCGTTTTTTTAAATAATCAGCCTGCAGCTGTGCAATAACTCTATTCCTCTCATAAGGATTATCTTTTGTTAAAGCTATAATCTTTTTAACTTTATCCACCCACTCTCTTTCTATCAAGTCTTCATCCGCTGCCACCAGAGGAGTATCATCATCAGCTACTACCCCTGACTGCTTCGCACTTTGATCGTCGTTTTGAGATTGAGATAAAGGAACTGTTGTAGTATTATCAACAGGCAAAGCCACAGGGATATTGTTATATTGTTCAACCCTAGCACCAAGTGACTGCTCGGATTCTCTTCCGACTTCAGGATTTAATGATGTATTTTCTACATTATACTCACCACCACCTATATTTTGTGGCTGCACCTCAGGGGTCCTATTAACTTGTGGCAGTTCGGGATTCATAAATATATTGTACCACGTAACTACTTAAAATACACGACTACATTCAGGAAGGGATTAGTATCTTTTATGCATAAAAAAACACGCCAGCAGCTCAAACACACCAAGTAATAATATATCAAAGATCCCAACATCGCCCATCGATTGCATACCCACATAAATAACTGGAGCAAGAGAGATTACAGTAGAGTAATAATACGTCTTATACTTAGATTCATTGCGACTATTCTTGAAATTAAAAAATTTCGCAGCTATTCGCTCCGATGTTAAAAATACTACATAAGTTAGACAGATAAATAGTACATACAAACATACGAAAAACGCTAAAATCCCAAACGGACCAGCAGAACTCGGGTTTGTCGCATTCAGAATAGCCGCAATCAAAATCAATGCAACCAACGCTATAAAACTAATTATCTTCATCCCCATACTCACATCATACTATACACAAGAAGCCTGAGCGATAATACTATAGCATATAGACACAAACCATCCGCCGATAAAAAATAACTATTAGGCGCGGGTGCTACTTGCCTATTACCGCTCGAGGCGATTTGACCGCTCCTTAATTAAGGAGCATCCTTGCAGTGTTCCTCTGCATACATCCAGAACTCTCACCGCTAGTTCTTTAACGAGGATTAACTGGATGTATGCGGTACTAACCGCGCGCTCAACGCTTTTACAATTTGCGAAATATTGTAAAAGGCGGAGCATTGGCTGCGTCATTATAAAAAATCATGCAGCCAACTGTCCGTCGATTTATACGCAAAATGTGGCTTTATATAAAATTTATTGTTAATGTATTTTTGCTTTTTTGTTTTTCTAAAAGCTTAACCTTATACTAGCATAGCCCTATTTAGATGTCAACCATTACTCGGTCAAAAAGTATTGTAATTTTCACCTATTTTTTAATGTTGTTAAAATTATCATCTGTTAATTGTTCTCCTATCACTTTATGGTCATATGTGCATTTTACAACAATCTTGTCGTTTTTGAGCATTATATAGCACAGATTGCACACCATTCAATGAAGATATCGTTGACTTAGCGAACGCCCAATTGCACAACTAACCTATGATTGCCCATCATCCAAACATTGCCACAAAAATAGGTTCGTACAGTCAATATCAGACCGATGTCTAACACTCAAATCCGCAATAAAATAACAGCCTCTATTCCCCGCTTTGTAAAACTCTGTTCACTTTTATTGTCACACTACAGCAAACTTAACAAAATTATTTTTTATATTATTATAAGGACATCCAAGCATCAGTATGCATATTAAATCTTATACATCAAATGTTATGCAACAGTTTTAATTAAAAATTACAAAACGAAAGTATAAAGTTTATTCATAGTACACAAAGCTACCTTTTACACTTCAATAAAAGAGTCCTAGAAAATGTGCGACAATTTAATTTGTCGCACACATAAAAGCCATAGAAAACCATCAAACAAACGCCAGTCTATGACATATAACTTCACAGTAAAAGCCATTAGAAAAATAGTTGCGAAGATTAGAAAGAAGATTATAAAATGTGTGGTATTTTTTACTCAACTTTTTACAAAAATATTGTTGACATAAGCATTTATATAGCTTATTATAGGGGTAGCTTCTGAATAAAAAAGTTATACAGAGGCCAAAAATAAAAAGAAATTGTAAAACTCCACTTTTTTGAAAACAACCACTACTCGCAGGTGGTTGTTTTTTCTATCTTAAAGATAAATTCTACTATTTAACATAAATAAAGCCAGCGATAAGGCCGACTTTTAATCTAATCTATATGGTGGAGCTGCCGGGTACTGCCCCCGGGTCCAACTGGTATCACAACATCCGTCTACAAGCATAGTCTTATTTCAATTTAATTTATAACGCCACTCGACTTAAAAATAAGCCAAAAATACCGAGCTACGTTACGTAGAAAAAGTCCCATGAGTCTGCTACTTCCAGAATCACAGCGAGCAACATAAATATAACACCTCGTCCACACTATGTTGCCTGCGCGGCAAGATGGCTATAGAAAATTACGCTACAGCTGGTGCGAAAGCACGAACCTGGAATAGGCCCGCAACTTTGCTTGCAAAGTTTTTTGCATCTAAAAAATATACGTTACGCGTATCGTCGGCTCGCAGAATGTCATGATAAGGTCCAATTGTCTAAAGCTATATCAGCCCCATATATCGATTCATATTATATCTCTATCTCATTCAAAAATCTACATGCTTATGTTTTAATAGATTCATGATTAGTAGAGTTATTTCAGCTACACCCTACGGATTTAGTGGACAAATCATCGAAGTCGAGGGAGATATGTCAAAAGGGCTTCCTAGTCTACAAATTGTCGGAATGGGCAATAAGGCCATCGATGAGTCCAGAGATCGGGTACGTAGTGCAATAAAAAACTCTTCCCTAGATTTTCCGAAAGGAAAAATAATCATCAACTTAGCACCGGCAGAGCTACCTAAAGACGGATCTCACTTTGATCTTCCCATCGCCTTATCTATTTTATGCATCAGTGGCACGCTCAACCAAAGCGACGTAAGCAATGCGGTTTTTGCGGGAGAACTAGCGCTAGACGGCAGCTTACGCCCAATACGATCAGCGATCATTACAGCCGAAGTAGCCAAAAACCAAAAAATTAAATCAGTATACGTGCCAGCCCAAAATGCCGAACAGGCGGCGCTAGTGACTGGAGTTGATGTATTTCCAGTAGAAAACCTAAAATCACTCTTCTTACATCTCAAAAAAGAAAAGATCATTAAGCCAATAGACAGATCATCAATAAAAAATATATCTCGCAATCATAAAAATATTCCAACCATTGACGACATCTACGGACAAGAACAAGCAAAAAGAGCTATTCAAATAGCCGTTGCCGGAAGACATAACATTTTATTGTCTGGTCCTCCAGGGTCAGGAAAAACTATGTTAGCAAAATCTTTGAAGAATCTGTTAACAGCCCTATCAGAGGATGAGATAGTAGAAGTGACAAAACTTCACAGTCTTGGAGAGCACACTATAATAAACAATCCCATAGTAGATAGACCGTTCAGATCACCACACCACACCGCAAGTAGGGCGTCTATTATTGGCGGAGGATCGAAAGTACAGCCAGGAGAAATCAGTTTAGCCCATAGAGGTGTCCTATTTCTTGATGAGTTACTTGAATATCCGCGCACTATACTTGAATCACTTCGTCAACCCTTAGAGGATCACGAAATTACCGTCAGTCGTGCAAACGGTAAATTCAACTTCCCTGCCAATTTCTTATTAGTAGCCACAATGAATCCTTGTCCTTGTGGATTTCTTGGAGACCCAGAAAAAACTTGCGTATGTTCACAAAATCAGATTCTCAATTATCAAAAAAGATTATCGGGACCATTACTCGATCGAATAGATCTAACAGTATCGGTTTCACGAGTTCCCCATGAAAAATTATTAAATAATAAAATGTCGACAAAATCACAACAAGATGCATTTTTATCTGAGATACATAAAGCCTACTCTATTCAGAGAGACAGATATAAGTGTAGTTACAAATACAACAATGACATTCCAAGTAGTAACGTTGATAAAATTACATCAATCTCAGAATCTGCAAAAACCTTCTTGACTAACGCAGCCAGAAAACTAGATTTAAGCACTCGCAGCTATTTTAAAGTTATAAAAGTTTCTCGCACTATCGCAGATTTAGAAGGATCCGCGTCTATAGAAGTTCCGCACATAGCAGAAAGCCTACAATACAGACAGATTAATATAGGTTAATTATTATCCTTGAAAATAACAGACATCTCTGTTACAATAGCAACTGAGTTAATCTAAAATTGCTTCAAAAAGGAGAGCCAGAGATTAATAAATCAATCCGTATCAACGGAGCAATCCGTGCAAGAGAACTGCGGATAATTGGTCCTGATGGCGAGCAGCTAGGAATCATGTCCCTTAAAGAGGCTTTAAGTAAGGCCAACGACATGAATCTTGACCTAGTTGAAATATCACCGGGAGCCAATCCGCCAGTTGCTAAAATCATTGACTGGGGTAAGTACCAGTACCAAAAAATGAAGGATCAACAGAAGAATCGGCGCCAAGCCAAATCTGGAGACCTAAAGCAGATGCGCTTTGGTCTAAAGATAGGAGCTGGAGACCTAGAGGTTAAGCTGAAGAAGATCCGTAAATTTTTAGAGGGCGGACATAAAGTTCGTATACAAGTGGTCTACAAAGGTCGCGAAATGGCCCATAAAGAGATCGGCTACGAATTGATCGACAAAATCATGGAACACCTTAGTGAGGACGCAATATTAGAGCAAAAACCTCAGATGGCTGGTCGCAATCTGAGCGTAGTAATAAGGAGTAAATAATGCCAAAGCTAAAGACCCACAAAGGCACTGCGAAGCGTATCAAGCTGACCAGCACCGGAAAATTGACCCGCCAGCGCGCATTTGGCGGCCACTTGTTGGCTAAAAAGTCAAAAAGTCGTAAGCGCGCAATCAACACAACAGCAACAGTAACTGGTTCGATGGCCAAGAATGCCCGTCGAGCAATGGGAGTATAGTTATGCGAGTAAAACGAGGAGTTGCCGCACGCGCTAAGCACAAAAAAATCCTAAAAGCAGCTGAGGGAATGCAACATAATCGCACCAGAAGTTTTCGTCTTGCAAAACAAGGTGTTATTAGAGCTCTACAGTACGCCTACCGCGATCGTCGAAACAAGAAGCGCGATCTACGCGGTCTATGGATTACTCGAATCAATGCAGCCGCTCGACAAGAAGGCACAACTTACGGCAAGCTTATAGCTTCTATGAAATCTAAAAATATTGAGATTGATAGAAAAATATTAGCAGAATTGGCAGTTAACGAGCCAAAAGCTTTCGCTGAAATAGTAAAAGCTAGTCTATAGTCGGAAAATCTACCAATATAAAACACCCTGACATTATGCAGGGTGTTTTATTCATAGTCTGCCTATAAGCCGGGTTCTGTCTAGGGCAATCATCTATCTAGTTTGCTTGTTGCCAAACAAATCAAGCGGTTATCGATCTGCGGACGGATAATCCTATTTGCAAATCTCCTTGCAGCCGACAGGGTTTACCTCTCGTCTATGTCGCCATAGACGACTGTGGGCTCTTACCCCACTCGTTTCACCTTTTCCCTCGTATATAAAATACGAAGGTAGTTTCGTTTCTGTGGCACTTTCCCTAGAGTTGCCTCCGGTCGCCGTTAACGACTGTCGTATCCTTCGCTGCCCGGACTTTCCTCTTAAGTATAACTTAAGCGATTGCCCAACAGACTACATGATATATTATAGCACTAAACCCTAGACTTGTCTGTGGGCGCTAGATATTCCCCGCATAAATGCAAGGTGGGTGCTCGCAACTTATTGCCACGACAATAAATCATTAAAGCTCCCTGTTGTATGATGTTAGGAAAATCATACGCGCCCACGGATAAATCCAGGGTATGCTCCCATTATACACCAAATATGTTCATAAATACACGCAAAATCGCCCGAATACAACCCGACATAACCTGCCCGATTACGTCAGAAAACAATACAACTACAATCATCACTAAAAGAATACCATTTTGTTCAATTTTTTGCATAACACCCCTGACACCGTCTGGCGCTACGGCGTATAATATTCTAGATCCGTCCAGAGGCGGAATTGGTAGCATATTAAAAACAAAAAAACCCAGATTCACCGATACAGCAGTAGAAATAGTCAGTCCAAATATCGTAGGCTGTACTGCCCCAGCATTATTAATAACGCCACTAAACACTCCGACGCCAAACGCAATAAAGGCGATTACTAAATTAGTAATTGGGCCAGAAAGAGCAACAAGAGCCGCCCCCCAATCGCCAAAACGGACTCTATTTGGATTAAATGGAACAGGTTTAGCTCCTCCAAAAACTGGAGCATGCAGTATCACCATAATCAAAGGAAGCAAAATAGTCATCACAGGATCGATATGTCTTATGGGATTAAGTGTCAATCTCCCCTCTTCTTTTGCAGTATTATCGCCCAGTGCATACCCCATAAAAGCGTGCATAGCCTCGTGAATGGTCATAGACAATAATATAACAATCAAAACTATTATTATTTCTAAAATCATAAGTGTTATTATAGCATCAATACACGATCTTGACTAATTACACAAATGCCGCTACAATAATAAGGATTGTTATTAATAATAAAGTAAAGAGAGTGGAAATGGCATCACGATGTGATTTAACAGGCAAAGGCAAGCAGTATGGCAACAACGTCAGCTTCTCCCTGCGCCGCACTAAGCGCGTTTTCAAACCAAACCTTCAGAAGAAGACTTTTGTTGTTGACGGTCAAAAAATTACCATGACTTTAAGCACAAAAGCTATTCGCACCCTGAAGAAAAAAGGTATTTTGGGCGCAACTGCTGATAAGTAATCGCTAAATCAAATTTTAATAAAATAACTCCGATTGTATTATCGGAGTTATTTTTAATTCAATGAGAAGACTCTAACTTTTCGATATTTGAACAACTGTTAAATTATCTGGTAGATCCGTTATTTTCTTTAACTTCCATTTTGGACCAGCCTCAACAACTGGAGCTCCTAGGTTTTTTACAAACTCATCCACGCCATCCTGTGGAACTTCATAATGCAAAGTAGCGTCATTGTAGTGTACCGGAATCACCACCTTAGGATCCAATTGACGAATTATTGAAGTTGCTCCCATTGCGTCTAATGTATATCCATTTCCACCGACAGGTAATATTGCAAAATCAACAACACCTATATTTTCGAGCTGATCATCGGTTAGCTTACTTTCAATGTTACCAACAACCACTCCCTTAGCTTCACCAATCGTAATTTTATATATTGTAGATTTTTTAACATCATCTGCGGTGTCGATATGTCGGCGCGCTGGAATTCCTAGCAATGAGATGTCTCCGACTTCATATTCACCTGGACCCGAAAATAGTAGTCTTGGCGTAGAATCCACAACAGCAAACCGATCCTCCGTAACCACTTCTACGTCATTATTCACAGAAACATTTTTTCCTCCGACAATCTCTAAATTCGGATCAAATACCACACGAAGTTTCTTTGTGGTAATAATAACAGCATTTGCTCCTTTATACTCTATTTCAAACATACCTACTCCTTTCTCATTATATTTTCCGTATCTACTAATACAGAGTGCTTGTTTCTTATAATATCCATTATAAACCTATCTTTGACACTCATCCTATAATAGAAATCATCATAAGATATTACGGCATAATTTATTTCTATTTTTCTATCTTTTTCGATTTTTTTAACAAGATTTTTTATAGTTACGGCAGACATATCATCGCCAACCAATAGCAAATCAACAGCAGAGCTTGATCCGACTACTAATTTCCCCGAAATAATAGCCAACCTTAAACCTCTCATTCTCCCTAAAGAGTCTTTCCAGGAAACAGCACCCGCAGCACCTTCTGTATTTTTATCTGAGAATATAGCTGCAAGCGGCTTAATATAAGGATAGTCCTCATTTACGCTATAGTACAGTTTATTATCAATAGCATCCTGCTGTACTATACCTACAGACACCATATTAGCTAGCTCTCGACGAACAGAATTTATTTGCTCATCGATCATCCTAGTAATTTCCCTCACATAAAATGACTTTTCTGGATTATTCAGAAAAAGATGCAATAATTTTACCCTAGTTTTTGAACCAAATAATGAATCAATCATTGTACTATAATTGTAACATATTTTTTACTTACTATCTAATACTCGAGATAAATATTGTTCACACGAGTAGACATCTCCCCATTCAATAAATGGGTTTCGCCTAAACCACGTCAGCTGACGTTTTACTAAGCTTACATCACTAACAATAAACTCCTGAATAGCCTGATCTTCGTCTATTTCTTTCTCGATTAATTTCTTAATAATAGGATAAACATTACCTGTCATAGCCTCATTACACCACCCGGTATTATTGGCTAATCCTATTGTTTCTTCTACAACACCATCCTTGAACATTTTTTTTGCTCTATCTGTAATCCTTCGTTTTAATAGTTGTTTGCCTGTGGTAATTCCGACAACGATAGTATTATTCAATGGAGCCTCCATTCCAGACGGCTTTTCATCGGCTCGCTCAATAGCCCTAACTAGATATCTTTTATTTTTGCTATTCTCCGGCAAGACTACATCATGATTAGCACAGTATTGCTGAAGTTCAGATATTGTCATTTCTTGTAAGCTAGCTCTCTTTTCTTTGCTGGATTTACCTCCAAATTGAAAATCAAATATAACAGAATCAATATACAACCCTGTTCCACCAACAAGAAATGGAATATTTCCTCGACTTCGGATTTCTTTAATCTTTTGACATGCATAGTCCTTAAATTGCGACACACTGAAAGGATCTCCTGGATCCACTAAGTCAAGACCCCAATGAGAAATCCCCTGCTGCTCTTCCGGAGAAGGCTTAGCCGTCCCAATATTCATACCACGATAGACGGTTCTACTGTCAGCACAAATTATTTCCCCTCTATACTTCTTCGCTAATTGTATAGCCAATGATGTCTTGCCACTAGCGGTAGGACCAATAATTACAATTAGTGGTAGGCGACCTTCATCAACGCCGTTATCTAATTTTATAAACCTATCCAATTAGCTCAACCCTACAAAGATTTTATATACTCAGCAAGCTGCTCCAACGATATTTTTTCTTCGCCAGATTGCGTGCGAACACTAACCTCATTAGCTTCCATATCCTTTGGTCCTACGATAAGTTGAACAGGTATCTTCATAGAAGTAGCCTCCCTAATCTTCTTGCCTAATGATTCATTTCTAGAGTCTATTGTAAATCTTACATCATTATATCTAACTGGCTTCATGAGGGTAATATCCGATAATATAGTTGTTATTTTATCAACATACCCTAGCACTGTGTCATTGATCGTCAAGATACGAACCTGTTCTGGAGCCGCCCAAAACGGAAACCACCCACCAGTATGTTCTATAAACACACTCAAAAATCGCTCAACCGACCCCAATAAGGCACAATGAATCATAACTGGTGTTGTAAAATTACCATCAGCATCCGCATACTCCAAACCGAACCTTTGTGGCTGCACGAAATCTAGCTGTACGGTTGCAACTTGGTGTTCACGACCGATTGCATCTGTTGCCATAAAGTCAATCTTTGGACCATAAAATGCCGCCTCACCCTCTTGTTCAAAATAATCCAAGCCCACTTTCTCAACAGCAGACTTTAACTGGTTCTGTGCGGAATCCCATAAGCTAAGGTCGCCTAAATACGAATCAGACTCGTCACGATAGCTTAATCTAACCCTGAGCTTCATATTGATTGAACCATATAACTCACGAGCAGCAGATAGCAAATTATTAATCTCGCCTTCAATCTGATCAGTACGACAAAATATATGACTATCATCCTGCGTTAATGAACGTACACGGTTCAATCCGCCTAGCTCGCCAGTTTTTTCGTCACGATAATCTGTTGTCGTCTCCAAGTATCTTACTGGCATGTCACGATAACTTCGCGGTCGTGAGGCAAAAATTTGCGTATGATGTGGACAGTTCATAGGCTTAAGAGCCATCTCATCACTAGTTTCTTGGCTTTTAACTAAAAATAGCTCTTCTCCGAACTTAGCCCAATGACCCGATGTTTCATATAAATCTTTTTTCGTAATATGAGGCGTCCAGACCTTTTCAAAACCAAACTTCTGTCTCAGCTGATTCGAATATTGAGCCACTATATCTCGTAAAATCGTACCGCGAGGAGTGAACAAAGGTAAACCAATCCCTACTAGAGGAGAGGTCGTATATAGATCAAGCTCCTTACCTAACTTGCGATGATCTCGCTGTTTTGCAATTTCCAATCTATTCAGATATTCATCCAACTCTTCCTGCGTAGCGAACGCTACACCATATATTCGTTGCATTTGTGGATTATTCTCATTGCCTCGCCAATATGCTCCAGCTGTCTTAGTAAGCTTAAATGCGCCAACTTTCCCAGTACTATCCACATGTCCACCCCTACACAAATCAGTGTAATCACCCTGAGAATACAAAGAAACAGTCTCGACTTTACTATCACCATCAGACACAGATCCCATTTTTTCTCCAGCCAATTCGCTAGCAACGGTAGTGCCAGATCGCTTAAGATCATTCAGTAGTTCCACTTTAAATGACTGATTTCCACTTATAGCCCAATCAATAGCCTCTTCTACCGACACGTCGCGCCCCTCAAACGGATAATTAGCCGCTACGATCTTTCGCATCTCCTCTTCTATCTTCGGAAGGTCAGCTTCAGAAATTGTCCCGTTATCAAGATAAATATCATAGTAAAAACCATTATCGATAGCCGGTCCCACGCCGAATTTCGCCTGAGGCCATAAATGCTGAATAGCCTGCGCCATAATATGCGCCAGGCTGTGTCTCATAGATTTTAGTTCTTCTTTACTCATATCAATATTATACCACGCTCCTTGATAGTAGACATCTGTTATGATAATATTATTATATCTGGGCGATTAGCTCATTTGGCTAGAGCGCTTCATTGACGTTGAAGAGGTGAGAGGTTCGAATCCTCTATTGCCCACCAGATACGACATATAAGCCTCGTCGATAGTAGACGGGGCTTTTTATTGCTTACCATACACACCTTGACTTTATTTGATAAGTATGTTAGAATTTAAAGTATGAGTAAACATGACTCACCTAGTTTAGACACAAAAAAGCCGCAACACTGTTCTTTATTGAGCAAGGCAAAAATTCACTACGAATATAACAAGAAGATCAACGAAGAAAGATCTATACTTAATTAAGTTCCCAGATTTATAAAGTAATCGCCTCTACAATGAGGCGATTTTTATTTTACACAGCACTTTTCCACTGGATTTTTTTATAGTTGTATGTCAATATATTGATATGATATGCATAAAATGTTTTCACGAAAAAACCCACGTAACAAATTCTCGTCAAAATAAAAAATACCCAACAACCTGGCGTAGACATATATGCGACCGATGTGGCTATTCTTTTACAACCTACGAAAAGCCCGCGATTTCCCTCGTTATCACATCACAAGATGGCAAGAAAAATAACTTTTCTATAGGAAAACTAATACTTAGTATTGCGCGAAGTTTTAGCCATAATGAAAAATTAGCAGGCTCATATAGCTATGACTTGGCCAATACTATACAAGATAAATTAATACACCTACACAACAAACCCGCGATATCATCGCAACACATCGCCGAAATAACCCACTCAACATTACAGAATTTTGACCAAATAGCTGCACTGCAATATGCAGCACAACATAATCTTATTATCTCTCAGAGAAAGAGGCGTCGTGGTCGTCCTTCTTTTTCTTATTCTTCTGAGCACGACTCTGATCATTCATCTCTACAGTAGTCTTCTCTGTCACGTCAAACTTATCAAGATATTTACCAAGCAAAAGATGAGTTTGTGCATTATATGACGCCAACGAGCTATATACAATAGAAGTAGCGGGCATCAAGAACCATTGTAGAACCATCAATGTGTTTCTGCTCTTCTTATATCTTTCTGGACGAGGCGGCAACAACTTGAACGATACAAAAATCAATACCAAAATACTTATCATAGCTACTTGTTGTATTAAACTAACAGTATCTGGTAATTGATGGGCGGCGACACTGCGCGCGGCTTCACTGTTTAGTACAAGAGGAGCCCATCCACCGAAAGCAACAATTAGAGCAATACAAGCCTGAGTTACATGACCATCTAATAATCTCACAAACCTAGCCAGGCTGGGCCAAAATTTTACCGTCCTATTTTTATTAAATATGTTATTACCAACATACGCCACATCTGAGGCTCCATAGCTCCAACGTCGCAGCTGAATAAACTGAGCTTTCAATGTTTTTTTATAGCTATTAGCCAATACTGCATCTTGATAAATCGGCACAAAAATTGGCACAACTTCATAATTACCATCAAAATAGAAATAGCTTCTCCAGTACTGGTGACCATCCTCAACAATTGTTCGCGTGCTCCAAAAGTTCATCTCAACGAGAGCATTCATTGGTTGCGAATGTGACGCAAAGTTACGCAAAGAATATGGGCGCATGGAGCTGATAATATTCCAGAATGAGTTCCCTGTTGCCACTACTCGCATTGGCGCAGGAACATCCCATATATTATTAGTAAACAAACATATAGGCTGAAACGATAAATGCTTTCTATCTTCATGAGTAATATACTCATATGTCACATAATCAAAGTAATACTTATGCGGCTTATTATCACAATCCATTGTTGTAACAATAACATCAGAAAAGGTTATTTCTTCCTGTTGTAAATATTGCTCCAGCCACTTGCCTGCATATGTGATATTTCCGCCCTTACCAACTACCTCATTTGGCAGATCTTTCGGATGTTTTACAATATGGAAAGAATGGAAGTATTTGCCGTATTTCTTTTTCAGTATTTTAGCTGTTGTATCAATATCAACGCCACCACGTTCTTCGTACGCAAAAACTATAATCAGACGCTTCTTATCATATGTTGTATCTAAAACTGATTTAAGAGCAGGCTCAATCACTTCTATACTCTCATTGTATGCAGGCATAATAAGAGCGTTGTAAATATTACTAGGTTTAGGATAGTACCCATCTTCCGCAGCAGACATAAATCTTAGATTGTCTACATGTTGTTGATATAACAACTCCTTAGATTGATTATCTCTCAGTCTAGAATACGCATCCTTCGGATTTTCCAAATCAAATAATCGCCTATTCCAGTCGACTTTTGAGGCTTTTTCCATATTATTATGACCATTAACCACTCTATAGCTGATAGCTATTGTTTTTACAAAAGCAATTAGTATTATAGTCAACAAATAAATTGATGCTAAAACAGGACTTACTATAGATAAGACAATCAGAAGAACAATAGCACCATAACTTAGTAACCCAGGAAGCATCTCAAGAAAACGATATTTCTTCGTTCGTTTACCAAGTGGAATCTCAATGTCCATATATTATCCTATCGATGCAATTTTAATTATAGAATAGGCTAAAATAGCTAAAATAGCTAAAATACCCAACGTCAACCACAAAAGAAATATAGCCAAGCTTCGCTTCTCTAGTGAAATTAACTTGACGCTCAGCGCAGAGTGACCAAAAACTATCATAAACGCCAAAGTAAAATAGCTAAATAGACTAGACCAGTGGCTCCTATAAAAATTCGCATCACCATACGTAGTGTAGCGCGTAATAACCTGAGCTTCGCTATGTTTTATTGATGATCCTAAAAATATAGATATAACAATAGCCACAACAACGTTAACGATCAAAAGAGTTGCCACAGTCCTGTCGCTAAAAACAATTTTTATCGATTTCTTTATAGTGTCTTTCATAAAATGGAGCCGTTGACTGGGCTTGAACCAGCGACCTGCTCGTTACGAATGAGCTGCTCTACCAGCTGAGCTACAACGGCAAACTCCTTAGGAAATTATAGCAAAAATAGGAGTTTTTTCAAACTAGAACGACTATTTATCAATTGAAATGAAATATTTTACTTTATTGTTATTTTTTAAGTAGTTAAACTGGTTATTAAATTCAGTCAACGGAACTTTTACATAAGAGTAATTTACGGTGTTGCCTTCAATATTATTAAGCGTCACAAAATAATATCCGTCACCCGAAAGAGTCTTTATAGGACCTGAGATTTTACCCTTTGTTAATGACATAGCCGCTTTCGTTAGACCTCCGTCAGAATTATCCGTAGAGACGGATAGATCAAACACCGACTGCACTTTGTCGCCCATTTCCGTAGCAATATCCTTTAAGGATTTACCCTCTTGCAACCTCTTCTTAATGTCAGACACTAGGTTGTTAGCTGTTTTATCAATCTTAAAAGACACTTCCTGTTTTAACAAAGTATATTTCATAGCAGTTTTTAGCTCATCCATTGACCAATGAAGATTGTCTTTTACTACAGACTCGTAAGCGGACTGCGATAGCTTGCTAGATTCCTGCTGTTTTTTGATAAGATCTTGGACCTTTTTATCATCAACAGTAATATTATTTTCTCTCGCAAGTTTTTTGGCATATGCCACCTCCAACGCCTTATCTATGGACTGGTTTTGGTAAAACTTAACTTTATCTTTTTGGTCTGCCTGTCCTTGAGATTGCAATACCGCCAATGAGCTACGATGATACAGAAGATAATCGCTATACTCAGCATTCTCTCCATCAATATTAGCCACTGGAAGAGGTAAAATCTTAGTTATCCTATATGCGATATCACTTGTGTCTCTCCAGACATATAACTGAGCCCAACCAAGAGCAATGAAAACAATCAGAATAACGACGCTCACAAACATTGTTATCCACACCAATCGACGTTTGGTGTATTGGATGGGATATTTATGCTTACGACCAGCTGCCAAGACCTTCTCGCGGTGCTGAGCTACTGTATCGTTTGTAATCCTCTTAGGTAGTTCCTTTGGCTGCTTCTTATTCTTACGGTTCAATAGATTATTCATTGATATCCTCCTTCTTTGTCGAAATTTCCACTGCGTCTTGTAATTTATTATAGATCTTATCTGGATGTTCTACATTTTTTATAACAAGATCTCCAACAAAAGTTTGAATAACTATTGTACCAAACTTAAACATTTCTCCGCTAAACCCCGGGATACTATAACTAATATTCTGAATTTTTGACAATTTCAGCTCAATGACATCTTTACCAAAAAATCCATGTTGAGTAATCTGACGAATTCTCTGATCGGTAACAATATAGTAAGTGTAAAACCACATCAAAAAATGATAGAAAAATAGCATTAGACCAAAAATAAATCCGCCGACAAACACCCATAAAAGATTCAAATTATCTTGCCAAATTAAAAAAGGCAATGAACCAAGCGTCATTGATCCTAGAAGCAGATAAAATCCTTTTCTCATAGCAATTATGTGACGACGAAACACAAACAACAGTTGCTCTCCGTCACGCTGCCCATCAAATTGCTTATCTTTAATTTGCTCTGTCATATATTTGGTACCCCGGGCAGGAGTCGAACCTACAACCTTATCCTTAGGACGGATCTGCTCTATCCAGTTGAGCTACCGAGGCATACAACCATTATACCATGGTAGCTCTCAGGAAAGACTAGCTTAGCGAGTAAACTTTTCGCTTAATGTGTGATAATTTACCAATTCTTCCGGCTTGAACCAGTGTTCGATCTCACGAACAGCCTCATCTGAATCGCCGGATGCGTGAATCAAATTTGGAACTCCCTTTTGACACTCATCTGCATAGCCAAAACTAATGTGTGAGTAATCACCGCGAATTGTTCCCATGTCAGCCGACTTAGGCTCTGTTGGACCAACAATCTTCCTAACAACAGCAACAGCTTCAACGCCCTCTAATACCATTGCTATAACTGGACCATCCATCATCATATCTAATGTTATATTCAAAGTATCTTCGCCTCGACGAGTAGCCAATTTACCGATGTCCTCGTAATGAGCATAGTAATGGTCTCTGGACGGTGATGTCATTTTTACACCAACTATTTTTAGACCAACTCGCTCAAAACGTTGTAAAATTTCCCCAACGATACCTCGTTGAACTGCGTCAGGCTTAAAGACGATCAATGTCCTCTCAACGCCACAGTAGTTTTTTTCGCTTTCTGCCATATATACTCCTCTGCTTATTATTTTCTAATATAGTAGCAGAAATAAATAATTTGATAAACATATTCATTAGCGATAGAATAAATATTATGTTTATATCAGAAGCTTTAACTGATTTCTTAGAGCACCTAGAAGTTGAAGGTGGGCGTAGCCAGAAAACTATCATAAATTATCAACTGTACTTGGAGAGATTTATCGATTTTGCCGGGGATATAGATGTTGAGAAAATTACATCAGAACTAATACGCCAGTATCGCCTCTGGCTAAACCGTTATAAAAATGACAACACCGGCGAAGAACTGTCTTTAATTACCCAAAGTTATCATCTTATTGCGCTGCGAGGTCTACTAACCTACCTTTCTCGTCGTAATATCAAGAGCCTGGCTGCCGACAGAATTATATTGCCCAAAGTAGTACGTAAACAAGTGACTTTTTTACAATATGACGAGGTTTTACGCATGATCGATCAAATACCAACCGATACAGAATCTGGACTGAGAGATCGAGCAATTGTTGAACTGTTATTTTCCAGCGGACTGCGTGTTTCAGAATTGGTCAATTTAAACCGCGATCACATAAACCTAAAGAGGCGCGAATTTATGGTGCGAGGAAAAGGACAAAAGGATCGCCCTGTTTTTATTTCAAAAAGTGCTGCCGAACACATATCGACATACCTGGAAGCTAGAACAGATAATCTACCCGCTCTATTTTTAAGCTATAGTAAACGCCACGCAGCTCCCAACACTTCCGGAGATTACCGCAGGTTAAGCGCGCGCAGTATTCAGAGAATGGTTGGTCAATATGCTAGATTGGCCGGTATCACAAAACATGTAAGCCCACATACTATGCGTCACAGTTTTGCTACTGACCTACTTATGAACGGTGCGGACTTGCGCTCAGTCCAATCGATGCTGGGACATAGCAATATATCAACAACACAGGTATATACGCACGTTACCGATCAACATCTGAAAGATATCCACGACCGATTTCATAGCGACACAGAATCTTAACCTATGGCTTACATTGACCTACAGTAGCAGATCCGCCGCCAGATACAGAAAAGTCTTTGCACAGGCTATTCTTCAATTCAACCGCATTGTTAGGATATGCAAAATCATCTCCTATCTGCAATCGAGCTTCAACTCTTCTAAACAAATCACTTGCCCGCCCCGTGGAATCGACAATTGGCTGAACTCCATCAAAATTGACAATCGTTCCGTCGGTTTTCTGAAGAGAAATCTTCACACTACCACCTTTATATATAGGCAATAACCTTAAGAATGCTGTTTCGCTACCAGCTGGAATCTCATCAACATCAATCACCGCTTTACACGAATATTCGCCAGAAAACTTGAATGTCTTGCTACAAGAAACCACACTTGTTCCATTATTATGTTCATTCCCGTCAGTTGCGCGTGGATGATCAGAAATCTTACCAGAAACAGCAGTACCATTCTGACCTGCTACATCTGATCTTAAAACGTTCGGCCGTAAGAAAGAAGTAACACCAGTTGAATCTAATGCCGCTAAATTAAAGGTGGCGCCTGGGTTGATAAGCTGCACGCGCATCAATTGCGGCGAATTAGCATTCCAGTTGTTTTTTGTCGGCAAATCCCCAGAGGTAGATATTTCAGTGTTAGCGGCGTTGGCGCCATTCAAATTACTCTCATCATCGCGCCTATACCATTCGATAGAGATCTTGTTGAATGAACCAGTTGCGCGTAGTGGCACAATTTGAGATTTTTCCTCAATAGACTTATATATAAAATCTTGAGATTTCATAGTGATTTTTACACAAGTATACGCTTGATCAAATTTTTTACCCGCATCTGTACCAGTTTTAATAATAGTTTCGCCAGAAGAGCTACCTCCGACAACACCAGATGCCGCGACCATATTACAATTAATTGGACCATTCAGCACTCCTGCCGCCTGAATATTGCCCGTCTGGGCGGCACGAACCACACGCTTAGCATCCTCAACCCCAGCCAAAGCCGCGTCATAAGCACTTTGCGACAGATCATTATTCGAGGACTGTCGCTGATCCATAATCATCAACTTGATAAACCCAATAGTAACAATAGTCAGCAACATCGCGCTAAATATGACCGCAAAAAGAGATACAGCACCCGATTGTCGCGTATTTTTACCCATTTGTCCTCACAATCATCTCAAATTTATTTATAGCACAGAACTCAAAATTACTATCATCTTCAGTCGGAGCCTTACAGGAAGAATTCCTTATCTCACTCATCTTGCTCGTCCCCAGAGTAAATGTCAATTTATATAGCGCCTCCCTTGAATTATCTGAGGTAACCTTTTCTAACGTAACTTCGTGCACACCAATTGAACCATCGCCGCTATTGATAGACCTGAGCAAATTGGACGATTTCGCAAGATCGACGGTTTCTGGATATTTGCCAGAAGCATCTTTTTTACATAATCCGCTATCCGCATCAACTACACGCACCAAATTCACTGGATTACCATTAACCTTAAACAGACTATTTCCGCCCAACAAGCTAGGGTCATCCAAATACTTTGGATTATTCCACACATAAGAATGAGATCCAAGACAGAGTCGACCAGTCGACCAATTGCTATTATTCGGCACCCTCAAGCCAGTAGTGTCAATCTTTTCAGCATTCGCCTGAAGAAAATCGCGTCGAATCGTATCTGAAATATCTCGCCCCGCTTGATTAACATCACGAAGCACAATACCTCTGCTATACATTTTTCCCGCTTGAATACCCACCATCGCAATCGACAACAAAAGAACAGAGATAAAACTCATAGCGAGCATCAATTCGATAAGCGTAAATCCTTTTTTATAGCCCCGAATCATACAACCTCACAATCGTACCAATAGTCGCCGGCATTTTGCTGCCAACTGGCATCCAGCACGCTTTTATGTACGCATCATATTTATTACTATCCCTACTTCCGACAGTCGTACTCGGCTTAACCAACCTAACAGATATCCCGTACGTTTTTTTAGTATCACTATCAACCCGCGCGTATGTTTCTGCTGGTTTATAATCTCCAGGATTGTTCAATATACTAATCTTCGAAGCGAGCGAAGGTGTCGCAGCCAAAGCAAACTCTTTCGCGGAAAAATCATCAGGACATTTTTCAGCGCCCAAGTTTCCTTCATTGCCATTAATAGCAGAAACGCTCACCGAATTATTGTCTACCAATTTCTTCCAAGTATCATTTTTCATATCATGCGTATATCTTAGCATTTCAGCCTGAGCGTCAACCTGTTGGCGAACCAACGTCGTCTCCAAAGAATACTGAGCAATAGCCATCCCGCGATTCATAGTTTCTAATGCAATAACGGCGACTAGGCTAAAAATAGTCACACCAAGCAGCACTTCAACAAGTGTGTCGCCTCTGTTAAACTTACACATCAGCACAACCTCCCGTAGCATTACCTATAACTACAGCATCAGCAGAGCCTGCATGCGATCGTAGAAAAATAGATAATCTCTCTCCCGGTAGCCAGCCGTCATCATAAACACAAATTTCCCTCTGTTGACGCTGCTCACCGGCAGATTGCACAACTCCAGCACTATTTTTATTATTGACGAAATCAGTTAAATTGTCACCGAATCGACTCGTGTCAGTTCTAATATCCAACTGCCCCGTCTCTGGATGACGGTACATCAAAATAGAAATATACGCACTATCTTTGGCTTGGTTAGAAAACCTAGTTTTTGCCTGCCAATTAACGATATATTTATCAGACTCGGCACCACGTTTATAAGTCCACGCGCTACCCTTGTCTGACCTATAGGCATAAACTGGATAAGTTTTGTACAGATTGCCGTCCGTCGAGCCCAGAGAACCTTCAGTGGTAATATAGCGACCGACAATCACACAATCAGATTGTCCACGTAGAGTTTCAGCTCGACCGTCAGAGCCTTCAATTGGGCAAGTGCCCTTAGATCGCTCATTCTCAACATTTACCACCTTCGAGTATTCATTTCGCAAAAAACCAGCATAAGACTGCACCGAATCGCGATACTGCTGACGATTAATTGACATACTTACGCCGACCATCAGCATAGAGGTCAGTAAGCCAGAAATAGCCACAAACAAAATCACTTCAATTATAGTAAAACCTTTTTGTTTATTGCCCATCACTTCTCCATTATAGCATAAGCGCTTTTTACTTAGACAATAAGAAAGCCCCACTCTAAAATTTGTCGGCTAAAGAACCAAGTGAGCAAAAACCCTACGATAAGCAATGGGCCGAAGCATATCCGTGAAGTTGCTTGCAATTTTCCTCGCATCATTGATGGCAAGACAAGAAGTGTGCCGATAAGATTCGCGATAAATAAAGCTGCAAACGCCAAAAGCCAATTCCCTAAGAACAAACCCAATCCAAGTCCAAGCTTAACATCACCAAAACCAATCCAAGTTTTATCTTCCCCGTAACGATATTTCGAGAATAAATATAGCACCATATATATTCCACTCAGAATCGCAATCGACCCAAATAACGTCATCAAGCTTTTTGAGAAATCGCCAGCTAGACATACTTTTATTCCCGCAAAAATAGCACCAAGAATGATAAACGGAATATTAATTACATCTGGAAGAAGTAGCCATCTGAGGTCATAGACAAATAAAATCGCCAGCAGCACCAAACTTGCCAACAATAGGACCAGCAACGCGACTTGCCAGATATCCGTCAATGACCCAGGCCAAAAAACCATGGACGCAACGAATAATCCAGCCATCACTAGTTCTAGCAAGATTTCCGTCCAACCGATAAATGCTTTGCAATATCTGCATCGTCCCAATCCAGCAACCCAACTTACCACAGGAATCAAATCGTACCACTTAAGCTCATGTCCACAAGACAAACAGCGAGATCTATCTTTGGAAATTTTTTTTATCAATGGAGATAATTTCTTTAATTCCTTTTGGTCAACTTTTTCTCCAGCTTTTTTATCTTCCATCAATTGACGAGCCCGCAAGCGCCAAATTTGCGCTCCAGCGAAACTGCCTAAAATAGCCCCTAAAAATCCCACTAGTACAAACTTAATCATACTTCTTATGGTAACAAAAAACCATAAAAAAATCAGCCCCATACCGAGGCTGATTCGTAATTTATCTATGGATTATACGTCCTGGCAATACAATTGCTTTTGAGAACCGTTATTCTCTAGTAGAACTACAACTGCTGCGTTGCGTGAAGATCCGTTTTCCAAAGTTATACTTGCTGGATCGTCAGCAGATGGAGCTGGCGTGCTAGCAGGACATTTCTTGCCACGCATAACCTTGATTTCGTTACTAGCTACTGACATTGAAGCACCAGGTGTAGCAACCTTTAATTCTGAAGATTTGTCGTATTGATCAAGCTTATCGACATACTTGCGTAGGGACTCTTCACTAAACGTGCCACCGTTACGATTAGCTGAATTCCAATTGGTAATAGCCGCAGCAACCGTTGAAGCGTCATTCTTCCTTGACTGGTCGCGCTGGCTACGCTGCAAAGCTGGCAATGCGATAAACACCATCGCAAAGATAAGTCCAGCAATAGCCAAGACTAGAACAACCTCGATGATTGTAAATCCTTTTTTATTATCTTTTTTTGTCATTAGATTTCCCACCTTTCTATGGTTTACCTATATTTACGCAAAAATGCTTACGTTTATAATACACTAAAAATATAAGTCAGTCTAGCGAATATTGATGTTGCCAACCAAACTATAGATTGGAAGCAAGATAGCCGCGACCATCGTACCTGCAACTATAGCCAAAAATACCATTAGAACTGGCTCTATCGCCGTCGACAAGGCGCGAATCTCCTCGTCAAGCTCATCTTCGTACACCTGAGCGGTCTTACCCATCATCTCATCAATTTTACCTGATTGCTCACCAATTTTAATCATCTGCGGCACCATTGCTAGGAAATAATCTTCATTAGATAAAGAAGCCGACAAGGCCTTACCGCCTTTAACCTTATCCGATGCACGAAGTATGCTTTCACTAATAATCACGTTATTGACGGCATCAGACGTAATACGAAGCATATCAAGCATCGGCACACCAGTACTCAGAAGAACTTGACCGGTCCTGGCAAATCGAGCCATGTACATCTTCCTGAACATTCCTTTAAATAGCGGAACATTAAGCTTAAAGGTGTCTTTAGTCCTAATTCCCTGTTCGGTTTTCAAATATTGCACTAGGAAATATCCACCAATAATCATTACCAATATAACAATCCACCAAAAATGAATAAAAAAGTTCGCCACTTTAATCATCACAAGAGTTACAAACGGCAGCTCCTTATTTAAGTCACGATACAGACCCTCAACTTGCGGAACAACCGTGAACAACATAAATCCGATAACTAAGATAATCACTACCAAGACAATTGACGGATACATCATAGCGCCTCTAATCTTACTCATCATAGCAGCGTCTTTTTCCTGCTGAGCAGCTAACCTCTTAAGCGAATCATCCATTGTACCTGACGTTTCACCAGCCGAAACCAAAGCTACATAAACTTTATTAAAAGCTTCTGGATGCTTTGTGAACGAATCAGACAAGGATTTACCGCCTTCAACGTCAGAGATAATTTCCTGGACTATTTCCTGCATACGCTTATTCGTAGTCTGCTCTTGAACTGTTCGAAGACTTTGTGCCAAAGGTAGCCCTGCCCCAATAAGTGTAGCCAGCTGACGAGTAAACACAACCTTATCTTTAGTGGTGATTCTACCAGAAAACCTCGCAAAGAAATTTGTTTTATCGTCTTGTAGTTCAATTTTTAATGGCACAAACCCTTGTGACGTCAAAAGCTTTGCGGCAGCATTTTCACTATCAGCCTGAACAACTGATTTAACGATTTTATTACTTGCGCTATCTCTGGCTTCATAATTGTATTTTTTCATTTATTACCCCCTCATCAACCTCTCAAATTCCGTCAAATCGACAGCAAATTCACGAGCACTATCATACGTAATAGTACCGTTCTGCACCAAATTGACCAAAGTTCGATCCATCGTCTGCATTCCCTGATCGGCACCAGTCTGAATCACGGCATCCAACTGGTGAGATTTACCTTCGCGAATAATGTTGCGCACCGCTGGATTAGCAATCAGAACTTCTGCTGCCACGACTCGCCCGCCACCAATAGCTGGAACTAGTCGCTGTGAACAAATTGCCATCAAAATATTACTGAGCTGAGCGCGAATCTGTGGCTGCTGGTGTGGCGGGAACACGTCAATCATACGGTCAATTGATTGTGCGGCGGAGTTTGTGTGTAGCGTTGCAAACACCAAGTGTCCAGTTTCAGCAATTGTAATCGCTGCCGAAATTGTTTCAAGGTCGCGCATCTCACCAATCAGCACAACGTCCGGGTCTTGACGAAGACTCGAGCGTAAAGCCGCAGAGAATGAATAAGTGTCGTAGTGAACTTCCCGCTGAACTACCACTGATTTTTTCGACTTGTGAGTAAACTCGATAGGGTCTTCAATGGTGATAATATGCTGTGAGCGCTCAGAATTGATCTTATCAACCAGCGCCGCCAAAGTTGTTGACTTACCAGAACCAGTTGGACCAGTAACCAACACCAAACCGCGAGGAAAATCCGCAAACGTATTAACAACTGGTGGCATACCCAGTTCAGACGCCGACTTAATTTCATTTGGAATCAAACGTAGGGCTGCAGCCAAATTGCCACGCTCATGAAAGGCGTTAACTCGGAATCGTCCCAGTGTACCAAACGCAAACGAAAAGTCGAATTCCTTATCTTTTAGTAAAATCTGCCGCTGATCTTCATCAAGAATCTGGAACACTAATCTCTCAACTGCAGGCTCGTCCAATGGCTGAGTTCCGGCAGCCGGCATAAGTGCGCCGTCAATTCGTAGCATTGGTGGCAAACCAACTTGAATATGAAGGTCTGAAGCTCGCTTCTTAACGACTTCTTCCAGCAAAATCTCAATTCGCAATTCTTGATTATTCATGTTTCCTCCTTTTACGCGGTATCCGCCGCTACCCTATTAACTTCTTCTATTGTCGTTATTCCGTTCAACGCCTTCAAATAACCATCTTGACGCATCGTAATCATGCCCTGTTGAATTGCCATTCGCTGAATTTCCGCTGAGGTCGCGCGCTTAACAATCAAATTCTGAATCTCTTCAGTAATATCCATGACCTCATACAAACCAGCTCGCCCAGCATAACCGCGAGGAGTTTGCGGCGTATCTTTTCCTTTTGCCAAGGCAAACGACGTCTGTGTCGCTAGCGGCAAACTTTCATATCCCAAATCTTGCGCATATTGAGCGACTTGCTCCCTTGTTTGCGGCAATAATCCACCAACCGCCTCGCGAATTGCCTGCGTTTCCAGTGGTGACGATTGATAAATATCTCGACGACGCGCCACTCGCCTCACCAAACGCTGACCGATGATTGTGTTAACCGTGCTGGCGATAAGAAACGGCTCGATCCCCATGTCCAGTAAACGCGGCAACACACCAGCGGCGGAGTTAGTGTGAAGTGTTGAGAAAACCAAGTGCCCCGTTAAGGCCGCCTGAATAGCCAAATTTGCTGTTTCATTATCGCGAATCTCACCAACCATCACAATGTCTGGGTCTTGACGCAAAATTGAGCGCAGCCCAGAAGCAAATGTCAAGCCAACTTCCGCGTTCACCTGAATCTGATTGACGCCATCCATCTTATACTCAACCGGATCCTCAAGTGTCACAATATTCACAGTGTCGTCTTTAATCTCCTTAATCAACGCGTACAAACTCGTTGACTTACCAGAACCAGTTGGACCTGACGTCAGAATCATTCCATTTGGTCGCTTAATGCCCTTACGAATCGTCCTTAACGCACGCCCAGCATAGCCCATATCTTCCAGATTAAAAGAACTTCCACTCTTATCAAGCAGACGAATAACCACTTGTTCACCCCAGACAACTGGAGAGATAGCGATACGAAGGTCAACTTCTTTGCCTGCGACGTTAACTGCAAATTGACCGTCCTGAGGAATGCGATGCTCATCAATTTTCAGATTGGAAAGAATCTTAATACGACTGACTAACGCCGGCTCAATGCTCTTTGGGAGCTGCATTATTTCACGCAAAACACCGTCAACACGACAACGAATCTTCAAAGCCTTCTCTAATGGTTCAATATGCACATCGGACGCGTGGCTCTTTACCGCGTACTCCAAAATTGTCGACAACGCTCGTGATATTGGCGAATCTTGAACAATTGTTTTGATATTGCCGGCTTCCGACAAAGACTCTTCCTGCGAAGCCTGTGCAGCCACATTAACAGATGACAAGTCAGTCTTATATTGATCCAAGACATGGCGGACACTCTCTTCCGAAGCCATGAATACTTTTATCGGACGCTGGATGCGATTCGACAAATAGTCCACCGCTTGAACATTATTCGCGTCGATCATCGCTACTGCTAGTCGGTTCTGAACCTCGGCCAGCGGCACAGCCATAAATCTCTCAGCAACGTCGGACGGTAATAGAGATAAAATATCCTGGCTAATAACACTATTCGACAGATTGACATACGGCACGCCCGAAACTTGAGCCACACCATGAACTAATAGTTCATTGTCAAGCAACCCCTCTTCACTAAGCAGACTAAACAGAGGTTTACCGCTCTCAGAGGCGCGCTTTAAGGCATCATCAATGACAGACCTCTCAATAAGCCCCTCGTTTACGAGCAGCTCGATCAACTTATCTTGGATATCGTCCGTCAGTAAAGCCATTTACACCCCTTCTCTATTTGGCTGCATCTTGACCTACGAATATTTCAACAGTTGGATTTATCGCATTATTATTAAAAATCGCTGGGTTTGGTTTTTCGACATCAGGTGATATTTCTCGAATAGTCTGTACTTTTGTACCAGATTCTGGGACTTTCAAGAACGAGATGTTAGAGGCGACAATATAGCCGATTGCTACCCCCACACCCGCGATCAATACTACCATTGCTATGTCTGTTTTCTTCATGGCTTAACCACCTTATTCTCTAGTTGTATTGTTTGTGCTGGCTCGTAATAAGCGACACCTCGAACCACTAAGCTCAGTCTATCCTCATTTCGCTGGATTTCCACGGTCTTTAGGTCAATAACTCGAATAGACGCCTCTAACTTAGTTAGCAATTCTTTCAATTTTTCAGCCGGACCGCTCACTTCCATAGTAAATGATATGGCGTTTTCAGATGTTGACCCAGAGCTTTCACTATCAGATCCAGATTGAGCAACGGTCAGGTTTTGAATAGTCACACCGGTGGTCGTGTCAATGAATTTATTCTTCAATGAAGCACCAAGAGCGTCGGCATTCGCATTATCTGGCAATGCATCCAGTACTGTCTGAAGAGCATTACTTTCGCTACTTGATTTGATAGAGTTAAGCGCAGTATTCGTATCTAAGACTCTAATATTCTTCTTTAGCTCGTCAACCGACGACAGGTTTTTATCTAGACGAGAAATCGTATTTTGCTTCTCCAGAAGAATCTTCGAATGAAATACAATTTGCTGCACCAAAAATATACTTACAACAAGCGCAATTCCAGCCAAAAATGCCGCAGAAGCCACAAAAATAAACATAGTCTTTTTCGATGAGTCAATCTGTTGTCGCTTGCGTATTGCAACTTCTTTATTATCGGTCGCCATTATTTCTTCTCCTGTTTTTTCGAGTTACTCTTAAACAAGCTATCCGGAATTCCCTGACGTGAATCTGTCACATCAACCTTACCAGTCGGCGTCAATACGGAGACTGTGCCATTATTTGCAGGCGCTAGTAATTCTTCTGCGTATTCAAACGAGAACGAGAATTGCAACACTTTTTTACCTTCTGAGTTCTCCCCAAAACTAGTATCGCCATCTTTTATCTCCTTAGTTAGACTAACCTCGGAACTTTTATCGCCGTCAGTAGTCTGAACCTTCGTATTCAAGATGGTTTTCTTTAAGGTCTCTAACGCACTATAGCCATTAACCGCGCTACCCTCCAGAGTAATAGTTTTTGACCCAGGATTGACTTTTATATCCGAAAAGCTAACATTATTTGGTGCAACTGGATTAACCGCCGTTACAACATCAAAGATCCTTGAATTAATCTTCTTTCCAGAATGTTGCTCATTGATCTTTGTTAATTGATGTTGAATCGTTACAACCTTATTAAGATCCTCGACCGCCATCAATTTATCGTTCCTATCTTTGATAACTCCGCCCTGAACCGCCTCGGCTGCAAATTGACTACCCAAAATCAACGCCAAAACAACTACTGCCGCAATCGAAACACCGCCCACCAAGAACGATATCGAAATAACTCGATTGCGCATAACTCGAGTCTTCAATAGCTCGCGCTTAACGTTTGGGAGAAGATTTATCTCAATCATGATATATTACTCCTTTGTGCCAGACCTACGGCAATAGCAAATTCTGAAGCAATCGGCGCCAATTGCTGTTGATCCGACTGAGAAACTTGAACACGCTGCCACGGATCTGCAGTAATCGACTGGACTCCGGTTTTATTCATCACATATCCATCAAGTTGCGGAATAGCTGAACCAAATCCCGATAACAAAATTCCAGAAACCGCTACGCTTGGATATCGAGTTTGGAAAAACTTTATAGATTTTACTAGCTCTGAAGAAAAATTGTCGAGAGTTGAATCAATAGCCCTTAACACTTGACCGTCTAATTTATCCGGTGCCAAACCAAATTTCAAAATAAATTGACGAGCTTGATCTTCCTGGACGCTGAGATTCTGAACCGCCGATCGAACCAAAGACGAAAGACCAGTTGGAATCATACGAATAAGTCGCGGCGCCCCATTATAGACAACCGCCAAATCCGTTGAATTTTCGCCCATATTGATAATCAAACTCGCATCCTGAGAATCGGTAGCTGATAAAGAGCGAACCATAGCAATAGCGTTCGGCTCTTCAGCAATCACATTAAAGCCGAGATTTTCAACTAATTCCAGACGCTCTTCCGCATAAGACTTCGCTGTACTTGTCAGTAAAATCTCATACTGATTCTGAGCATGCAAACTATCACCCAATAAAGCCCAGTCAACTTCTGCCTCATCCAAAGACATTGGAATATATTGGTCAATTTGATATTTCATCATTGCCTTCAATTCCTGCTCAGAAACCTTTGGCACATCAATAATAGTCGAGAATGTCTTATTTGACGGCAGTCCAACAGCCACATTGGAGGTCTTAATTCCAGCTTGACCAACGGCAGTCATAATAGCCTCACCTAAGCGTCGCTTAGCCTCTGGAGAATCACCTCCCGCTATCTTAGAATCAACTGGCGTATAACCGTAATGCGACAAACTCCATCCCGTGCCAGTACGAGACAATTGAACCACTCGCACCGCGTTCGTATCGATGTCCAGTCCGAAGAATTCGCCCAACCCTTTTGCTAATTTCATAACTAATAGTAATTATATACATTAGCGTTTTAATTTGCAAACTTTTAATATCTTGGCGGCAATTCGCGAACATTCATCGTGCTAATCGCGCTAGTGTTTCGATAATTATTGTAAGCCCAAATATAAGTGTCAGCCCTCAAATTGATGATTTCCGCTGGAGTTCCAGGGTGCATATTCGGATCATTCTTTGCAGACGAAGCATGTTTTCCGCCGTACGTTCGCCGCAAGAACAAGCGTCCAGTTTTAATTGGCCCGTTGATTTTCAATTGCTGCTTACCGCAAGAAGATTCAGAAACTCCATTCAGCCAATCTCTGGCGCTAATTACCACGCCACAAGTACTAACATATCCGTCTTTCTGAGTAATCAACCAAGCATTCACTTCCCCAACCGAAGGCTCTATAATAATATTCTTCGCGTAGATAATTAGTTGTGGCAATTGGCGCACATCATTCGTGTCTGTGTATAGCAAATCACCCGAAATCCTAACTACGCCCGAGGACTTTATGACTATACTCTTGCCTACGCTTAATTTTGACCCTGTTAAGGTTACGTTTCCAGCGTTATATTCACCCGAAGCTAGACTATTCACATCTACATTGCCAGAGATATTACCTCTCGTCCCACCAACCGACGGCAAAGTAAAATTATCTGGAACCGAACTGGTGCTGCTGAAATTGCCAAACTTTGGAATATTGGCGAAAGTTAGCTTATTATAGTCACGCGGAGTTACTCCCGAGCGACCATTAAACGATGATGACAATCCAGCTCCAGAAGCCGAATCTGCCTTACCATTAGCAATAATTCCATATTCGCCCCAAGAGCCATATACATTCTGATTCGTATAGGCCATCTTATACGCCAATGTTATATCCTCGATCAGTAGTCCCATATGTGACGGATTAGATTTTACATAAATATCGATGAAGTTATTATTCTCATATAAAACAGTGCCTGGCTGCGTCTCAGCGGTAAATCGAGAATTTCCAGCATAGCCCGGAAGACCCCAACCAAAATACTGAACTCCTTCAGGTCTGGATCCGTTGTCGTTACCTAACGTTTTCATCTCATAACCGTTGATCTTCACCTTAACGAGGTTATCTACAGCTCCACTAAAACCGATCTCCAGACTCTTAGCATCTTTTAACCCTTCTAAATTAATACCCTTCAATCTAAAGACGTATGTATTTGAGCACGGGATAATCTCTACTATAGGACGAGAATTATCATGACAATTTAGATGAGCCGGATCCGGTTTACTATTAGAATGCGTATGCCGACCAAAGCTGTTTATACCAATCCATTTTGCAGAGTCAGACGTTCTCCAAACACCCCTCTTGCAATAATCAGGATTATAGACGAGCGATGCGTCACCAACTATATCGTAATACATAGAATCGGGTTTACATGTAATATAACCGTCCTGTAATACATCATCTCCACTAGGAGCGCGCCACTGTGTCGTTACAATCGTCCTTGCTTGATAGTCGTCTTTCAGATTAGTTGCATCGCCATGACAACTAGGTAAATCAGCCACATTACCGCTCTTATCGTAAGCCCTCTGGTTTCCATTACCGCCATACTGATCCTCAGCGCACACTATAGACCAGTGCGGATCAGTGCCGTTGCCCCCCTTAAAGCCGTATTCGCCAGGGCTAAAGCGAACATCGCCTCCAATTTTATTACCATCTTTATCTAGCCCTGTACCCCATAGCCCCTTTGCCCGTATAGAGGTCTTATCTAACTCAATACGACTAAGCTTCTCATCAGGAATATTCACATTGTTTGATGTCCTGCTAGTAATAACTTCTTTGTCAGTCTTAATATCACCGCCCCAAACCTGAACCTTTGGTCTTTTTGACGACCTAATACACTTAACTGCGTACCTAAAATCCGTAGAAGGAGCCGAACCATTATAATCGCTAACCATAACCACGTAACATAGACTGTCGTTAGCACTTAGCTTAACCCTGTCCAAATTATCTATCTGATTTGTAGCCACTGGAGTCTGACCGGTGTTTAATTGACTGCCAGTGTTTTGAACAATTTTTCTACACGCGCCACTATCAATATTTAAGCTATCTCTATATTGTCCTTTAATCAGTCGCACAATTGCGCACGGCCAATCACTATCAGTAGTACCCCCAGGCAACGAAACCACATTGTCCTTGCCCGTAAGCTCCGATACTTCAGCCCCTCTTACAACAAACCGAGCAAGTGCATACGAAGAATTTTGAGTTTTTGACGTGCCCTTATTATTCAACCCAGCATTTATTCCCTCAATTTTCGTGACATTTTCTGCGTCAATGTAATCCGAGTTAACACTGACCGAAGGCTCTACGTCATAATCATACGGAACTTCAACACAGGCATATGATGAATACACCCAGCCGGTTGGCACCAAAGAATTGCGCCTATCCCAGTAGATTCGCTGACATATACGCTTACCCATGTCTTCTTTTCGAATAACTCGCGTAAACATAAATTTATTTTCTCCAAGCGGACCACGAACATCCTCCAGCTTGGATTTTCCGTTCAATGCCTCCATAGTGGTAGTGTGATAATCCACTCCCTTTGGATTATTTGTTCGATTCCAAGCCCAACCCTTCCAGTTAGATTCAGGAATAGTCGTAAACGACCGAGGACCTTCATCGTGCCAAGCACCCTTGCGACCTAGACTTGTATCGTTATCTGACGGCTGGTTCGATCTAATATCAAATACATCCTGCTGAACTCCAGTCACGACATTGTCAGTAGGCCCGCCGCTGACAAAAAGACTATGCCACCAATCAACTGTATCTCCGGGCTTCACATCCTTTAACCTCCCCGGAGCAATAGTCCAGTTAGATCCGAAGTTGGTAGTGTCCTCTGGATTAAATTGCTTAGTAACCCAGGATTTACCAGTTATCGTCCAATTTGGCGAGCTTGGCGCCGCATACGTATAGATAAAAAAAGCCGTTACCGAAATAGCCAAAGCCACTACTATTGCCAGCATGCCCACCTTAGGCAATGAGTATTTCCTTCTCATGCTTATAATTATATCAAAGATTACGCAGATGATATAATAAATATATGAGTTTATCTATTGGAATCGTTGGTTTACCAAATGTCGGCAAATCGACACTTTTTAACGCTTTAACAAATAATGATATTTTGGCGGCTAATTATCCGTTTGCGACAATTGAGCCGAACACAGGAATTGTTCCCGTACCAGATAATCGCCTGCAAATTTTAGCCGATCTTTATCACGCGCAAAAAATTATTCCAGCCACCGTCACTTTCGTCGATATTGCGGGGCTAGTTGCTGGCGCGTCTAAGGGTGAAGGTCTGGGCAATAAATTTCTACACAATATCAGAGAGTGCGACGCGATTGTCCACGTTGTTCGTGCATTTGAGAATTCAAAGATTCTGCGCCATGATGAAGCACCAATTGACCCTAAGAAAGACATTGAGGTTATAAATACTGAGCTTATTCTGGCTGATTTGCAAACTCTTGAAAAACGCCTGCCCCAGCTTCAAAAAGAAGCCAAAGCAAACCCAAAAGCTCGTCAAAAAGTTGAATATCTGCAGTCTTTAATTGACAATTTACAAAAAGGCGTACCAATTTCCGCCCTGTCAGATGTAGATTTTGAGGCAATTTCCGACCTGCACCTTCTTACCGCCAAGCCAGTAATTTACGCGTTTAATGTCGATGAGGAAGGATTGAACAATTCCGACCTACAGAGCCAATTGACCGAACTCGTAAGTCCCGCAAAAACCGTCTTTGTCTGCGCAAAATTGGAGGAAGAGTTGAAGGGATTATCTGAAAATGACGCCAAAGAGTTATTAGAAAGCTACGGCGTCAAGGAAACTGGGCTCGCCAAACTTATTCATGCAGCCTACGATACGCTTGGACTACAAAGCTACTTAACTGCGGGCGAAAAAGAAGTTCGCGCTTGGACAATTCACAAGGGCTGGACTGCACCGCAAGCCGCGGGTGTTATTCATTCGGATTTTGAACGCGGATTTATTGCTGCACAAATTGTCGATTTTAACGATTTAGTCGCTGCAGGATCAGAAGTTAAGGCTCGTGAAAACGGCAAAATTCGCACCGAGGGAAAAACCTACGTCATGCAACCAAATGACGTTGTTGAGTTTCGGTTTAACGTTTAGCTAATTTCAATTTGTAAAATCGCTCGAGATTACCCTTACTGCCAGCCACTTCGCTATCCTTTTTATCTAAAACGACGAAATATTTCCTCGCCCAATCTTCAAAATCGGACAAAATCTGTCGGCGAACTTTATCATTTTTAATAATACCCTTATTAACCTGATGCCGCCCCGCTTCGAATTGAGGTTTCACCATAGCAATCAATATCGTATTCGTGTTCATCAAATTTTCTGCCACGTGCGGCAAAATCTCTCTCAGAGATATAAACGACACATCGCCCACGATAATATCAATTGCTTCATCAGCATAAAAATCACGAATATCGGTCTTTTCGTGGAGAGCAATTTTTGGATTCGGTCTCAAACTTGGATGGAGCTGATCCGTTCCAACATCAACAGCAAATACCTTTTTGGCGCCATGACGCAGCGAATAGTCAGTAAATCCACCCGTGCTCGAACCAATATCCAGAACGGTTTTATCCTGAAAATTAAGATGAAAATACTCCGCCACGCTTGCCAGTTTTAAGCCGGCTCGCGAAACATAAGTTTCCTTCTTCTCGAGCTTTATCTCGTCCGAATCAGACACCATAGTTCCTGATTTCTGGACAATTTTCTTATTCAAAAAAACATAGCCCAGGCGAATAAAATTATCCGCCTGAGACCTTGTTGTCGCCAAACCACGCTCGACCAGAGCTTTATCTAATCGCTGTTTCATTAAATAGGACTATTTCTTTCGCTCGCGATATTCACCAGTCGATGTGTCAACGCTAATGATATCACCCTGCTTGATAAATGCTGGAACTTTGACAACTAGCCCCGTCTCCAAGGTGGCGTCTTTTAGCACAGATGAAGTCGTATCGCCCTTAACCACATCTTCCGTGTAGGTAACTTCCAGATATTTATTCTTTGGTAGTTCAACGTTAATCACTCGACCGTCGAAGAATTGAAGACTTAATTCGTCGCCTTCTTTCAGGTATTTACTAGCATCGTCCACGATTTCCGCAGCCAGCTCAAATTGCTCAAAGCTAGTCGGATCCATGAAATAGAACTTGTCGCCGTCGTTATACAAATATTGCGCAGTTTTATTATTTACTTCCGCAGCTTCGATTCGCTCTTGACCCTTGAAAGTCTTTGGAATAACACTTCCGTCAATTAGGTTTTTCAATTTCACGTTAACAATCGAACCGCCACGACCCATAACTTTTTGGCCGTATTCTACAACGCGATATGGCTTGCCGTCAATTTGACAAACTACGCCTTTTTTCAAATCAGTTGGCTGATACATATTTTCTCCTTTCCAATAAAATATCTCGCTGCCAAATATGTAATAGCAACGAGATATTGCGCATTAAACGTTCCTAGTTGCTAGTAACAAATGGCAACAAAGCCAAGTGGCGAGCACGCTTAATTGCTACTGCCAAGCTTCGCTGTTGCTTTTCGCTCAAACCAGTCTTGCTGATTGGCTCGATTTGACCGTAAACATTGATGTAACGTTGCAAAGTTTTTACATCTTTATAGTCAAAAATAATCGGTGGATTTTTCTTCAATTGTGCCATTTTAATCTCCTTATTAGAATGGAATTTCGCTTAAGTCAATTGGCTTATCGTCAATTTCCGTTACGACTTCCTCTTTTTTAGTAGTCTTTGGTGCTGCAGAACCTGAATTGTCGCCGCTTGGACCGTCTAAGAACGTTACATCTGAAGCAGTGACTTCAATTCGACTCTGTCTTTTACCAGTATCCTTATCTTCCCAGCTATCCTGTCGCAGTCGTCCTTGGATTAAAACCCGACGACCTTTGCTTAGATATTGCATTACCAAATCACCAAGTTTATCCCAGGCTGTGATATTGAAAAAATCAGCCTGATCGTCTTGAGATTGTCGATCAACAGCAATGCTGAAACTAACTACATTCTTGCCAGAAGCAGTTGTCCGCTGTTCTGGATCACGTGTCAATCTACCCAACAAAATCACTTGATTGATACTTCGTGCCATATTCTATCCCCTCTTTTACCTTACGGCAGTTAGGCTTATTTACTTGATTCGCTTGAATCAGATTCTTCGTTGCGTGCTTTTTGCTCGCTTAATGCTTGACGAGTTTTTTCATCAGTTTTTACCAATAGGTAGCGCAAGACTTCGTCAGTAATATTAAGCGTATTTGAAATCTTCAACAAAGCGAGTGCTGGCAATTTAACCTCAAAGCAAACGTAAACTGCAAAATCTTCACGCTTGATTGTGTAGGCCAATTTTTTCTTGCCCCAGTTTTCTTCTTTGGTAATTTCACCACCGTTAGTAGTGATTAAACCACGCACCTTATCCAACGCTGAATCTAGATTAGCCTCTAAATCCGGATGAATAAGAACAGTTAGTTCGTATTCGTTCATGTTTCCTCCTCTGGAATCCATTTACGGATGCTTACGCTGTCTCACGTAAGCTTAGGTTAATATTCGCCTATATTATACCCCATTCTGCGATATCGTGTCAATGAGCTTATAGATAGTGTCTATATCGTCGGCGCTGAGGGATCGAGCGTTGTTTCTTATGTCGGCGATTAATCTTCCGACATCTTCAGGATTTCTCAAATCCAGACTTTCTGAATCAAGATTACTTGGACTTATTCGTTGTCCATCTACGGAATATTCGACCTTATACTCTCCCTCAAGATGTTGCCCCTTCCAACCTCTAATATTCCAGCTATGCTCTATATAAAGCGGCAGTAAGCCACCCGAACGACCCACCACCTCAGTAATGTACAAACCTAATTCAGCGGAACATTTCGTACCGCCTTCCAGCATAGATTCTGGTAAATAGTCTATTTCGCACCCCTCCGCATGACCGTCCGAAGAAACACGAATAGTTTCTAGTGGAATTGAAAAAATATGATGTACTATTTCTGGCGATAGCTTATATGTAAAAATGTTCGCAGCAGCACTACTATCGTCTATTTTACGGCGACCATTCTCTAGGCCTTCAGCACCCCTCTCCTCAAGAACTTTACCCGCCGCCTGTACTATAGCGACAAGAGTCTCCTGATCAGGATCTAAGTCATAGTTATCAAGAAAATACTCGCTCATAATGTTTGATCAATCTTTTCACGATTCCGCCAATAGTTCATCAAGCTCTTCTGGACTAGAAATCAAAACATCACGTGGCTTAGAACCATTCTGTGGACCAATGATTCCCCGCTCTTCCATCTCTTCAATAATTCGCGCTGCTCGCTGATAACCAATTCCCAAGCGCGTCTGTAGCATGCTCGTTGAAGCCTTGCGACGCTCGACCACCACACGAACCGCATCCCTAAACTTATCATCACCACCTTCCGACAAGTCCATCACGACGCCGCCCTTTCCATCCAATTGAACTGGCTGAGCCACTACTTCGTCGTTGTACTGCGGAGCCATCTGCATACGCAAATGATCAGTAATTTTATTCACCTCGTCATCTGTCACCCAGGCACCCTGAATACGCCTTGGTTTACTCATGCTTGTTACGTAAAATAGCATATCTCCTTGACCCAATAATTTCTCAGCGCCAGATTGGTCTAAGATCGTAATACTGTCAACCTGGCTAGCCACCGTAAAGGCAATTCGCGCCGGCACATTCGCCTTAATCAAACCAGTAATAACATTCACGCTCGGACGCTGCGTTGCTAGCACCAAGTGAATGCCAACCGCTCGCGATTTCTGTGCCAAACGAACAATTAACGTCTCAACATCCTTTTTAGCCATCATCATGAGATCAGACATCTCGTCCACCACAATCACGATATATGGCATCGATCCATCTTCATGCTCCTGAACATTGCCATTTTCATCGGCAATCACAATCTTCTTAGCGCGAGACTGCAGCCTCTTATTGTATTCCTTAATATTACGGATTTTCTCGCCCGCCAACAATTTGTAACGTCGCTCCATCTCATTCACCGCCCACTTCAAAGCTGAAATAGTCTTCTCTGGTTCATTAATAACTGGCGTAAGAAGGTGCGGAATATCAGCATATGGCGCCATTTCAACTTGTTTCGGGTCAACCAAAATCAACTTCATATCACTCGGACTATTGCGATACAGCAAGCTACATAGCAAAGTATTAATCATCACAGACTTACCAGAACCCGTTTGTCCAGCAATCAACAAATGCGGCATCTTCCCCAGCTCGCCCACAACAACTTGACCAGATATATCTTTACCAATTCCAAAACTCAAAGGATCACGAGCAGCAGCCCACTGTTTTGATGACAACGTACTTCGTAGTCGCACTTCGGCAGCCTTGCGGTTAGGCACCTCAATACCAACTGCTCGCTGACCAGGAATTGGCGCCTCAATCCTTAAACTTTGTGCTGCCAAATTAAGTGCAATGTTAGTTTCCAGCGCCGTAATTCGTGTCAATTTAACCCCACTCGGTGGTCTTAAGGTGTACTGCGTAACTTTTGGACCAACATTAATGTCACCCATCGCCGCCTCAATATTAAATTCAGCCAACGTATCGTGAATTATTTGGGCGTTCTGGCGCGTATCTCCAGCATCAGCACCGCTTTCATTCTTCTCTAATAGATCCAAGCTTGGCGCCTCCCAATTCGGATCACGAGTTGCCACCAAAGCCTGTTCTTCATTGACCTTTTCTGGCTTCTCTACTTTCTTTAATAAGCTCTTTTTCTCTTTGGCTGTATCAATTATTGGCACACCAGCGTTTAACTTAATTTCTCCCAAGTCCGTCTTTTTCTCTTCTTCCGTCGGCTGAGCAATTGACGCCTTCTTCATAATAGAACGATTATTATCGTCTTCCTTGGTATTGCTCTTAATCATCTCCCAAAGTTTACTGAAAACTGTAAAGGGTGACGTCTGGGTAATAAATAGAACCGTTATAAATGCCAAAACTAGATAAATAATCACAGCAATTGCCGAATCTACCATTTTCAGTGTAGCCGTATTCAATATATCGCCCACAAATCCACCAGAATTCGGATGCGAAGCCGTCTTCATTAACCCAAACAATCCAGAAAACCACACAATTTCCAAAACTGCCGCAAACTTCACTACTACAGGCAACTGATTCTCTTCCGCTCGGAAAGTCTCAACCGCCAAATAAATCAGTAATATAGGTAGGGCGTACGCGGTATAGCCAATAGTTTTTACAGTCGCCATATCAATCCACTGTAAAACCGGACCACCGACACCGAACCACGACACGACAAGCAGCAGCGACAAAAGAATAAGCATCACCGCGCCAACTTGCGACCAAAAACCCGCCGGCAAACTATGCTGCGGCTTGGCTGGTGCGGATTTTTTCGTGCTCTTTCGCTTTTTTGCCATAATCGTTTTTATTATACACTGATTTTACACTTATTAACAGATGTAAAAATCAATTTACTACGCTTAGTATTATAGCATAACTTACCAGTAAAATCAATCTAGAACCCTAGTACGGGCGCGTGTTCTGTCGCTCCCTGGCTTTTGTGTCGTTTGCTTCCGTATCTGGTACTTGACGCTGTGGGAAACGACGGCGCGGCGCAGTTGGAAGGGTCATTTTTGGCTCGTCTGAGGCAGGCTTTTTACCACGCGCTGGCGATTTCACGGCAGAATGCGTTGGCGTAGCTGCCGACTTAACAGACTTCAAGCCGCCAACTTCATTTATCACTGGAATGACAATTGGCGTTCGGCGAGTCTGATCGTACAATATATGCGTAATCTCATCTTTAATTTCTTTTTTGATAACATCCAAATCATATTTGCCAGAAAAACTACGTGCCGCTTTTTGCTTCAAGTATTGGCGAATCATGTTCATCAATTCTTCAGAATCGCGCAAGTAAATAAAACCGCGAGAAATAATGTCCGGGCTAGTTAATAATCGTCCCGTGCCACGCTGTACGGTCAACACCACAACAAACATTCCCTCTTGTGACATGTGAATGCGGTCTTTCAGCACAACCTCAGAAACAATCGCGCCAGTATCATCGTACATCACGCCACCAACGTGAATTCGCCCAGCCTTCTTTGCTTGCCTTTCAATATCAATTTCAATAATATCTCCAGCATCACACACAAAAATATTCTTGCGAGGAATTCCGCATTCTTTTTCCGCCAACCTGGCATTATGCACCAACATATGGAATTCACCGTGAATTGGCATGTAATAAGTTGGGTTAAGTGCGTTGATCAATTTGACGTGGTCGTCATAATAGCCATGACCCGACAAGTGCAGAGGACCGATTCCCGTCAAGTGAGTCTTTCCGTTTTGAATGACATCAGAACCTTCGCGCATCAGACCGTCAACCGTTCGCACTACACTTTTCTCATTGCCAGGAATTGGATTTGAGCTAAACACCACAACGTCCGAACCCTTAATTTTCATATATTTATGAGCGCCCGTCGCCATGCGGTTTAAGACGGCGTTAAATTCACCCTGCGAGCCAGTACAAACTACGGCAATTTGATTATCTGGTAATTTAACAATATCTTCCATCTTCATGATGGTGTCTTTAGGGATCTTAATCGTCCCCGAACGCAATGCCACTTCCAGGTTTTGGATCATCGAGAATCCAGCAAACGCCACCTTGCGTCCGTGTTTATGCGCCTCTTCCAAAATTAATTGCAAGCGATGCACTTGCGACGAGAAACAGCTCAAAATTACTCGACTATTACTAAACTTGTCCATCACCTGACCGATGGAATACTGAATATCAAACTCCGTGTGCGTGTGCGTACCAGCCGATTCACAGTTGGTCGATTCATTCATAAACATCAAAATGCCTTCTTTTGAAGCCACTTCCGTAAGTCGCTCAAGGTCAAACTTCTGACCATCAACTGGGCTTTCCTCAAATCGCCAGTCACCAGAATCGACAATCACGCCCATTGGAGTTCGAATAATCACCGCCGTAGAATCAGGAATTGAGTGGTTGACTCGCACCAACTCGATTGAAAAATGCTTAGAAACTTGAACAATTTCGTGACTCAGCGGATCCATCACTCGATAATCCGGCTTGAAATCCACTTCTGAATCGTCCATCGTTCGATCGAGCATGCCAATCGTAAATTTAGAGCCATAAACTGGCGCTGGAATACGATGAATAAAATGGCGGAACGAACCAATATGATCAAGGTGCCCGTGCGTAAATACGTGTGCCTTAATTTTATGCTTATTCTCTTCCAGCCAAGTAATATCCGGCGTGATGTAATTGATGCCTGGATAATCGCTACCCGGGAACAGAAAGCCCATATCTACGATGATAATCTCATCATCATATTCGATGGCGTTCATATTCTTACCAATTCCCATTTCGCCCACGCCACCAATCGGAATAATCCGAAGTTTCGGCTGACCGCCGCGAACGGGTTTTGGTTGCATTTTGGCACTAAATTGCTCACCGCCATATCCGTTATAAACTGACTTGTTTACCGGAATATCAATCAAGTGCTGTGAAGCCCTGAGATTAACATTCTCGCTCGTTCGTCGCTGAGCTCTAAAAACCTCACCCTTGCGAGTAGTTGTGCTATTCAAAACTGCATTGTTACTTTTCTTTGACTGCGGACGCTTATTGGCGTCGTCTTTTTGCGGTGTTGCTAGTCGCCGCTGACCCATATTGTTATACTCCTTTTTTATTACAATATAATTCAAAAACCAGGTATAGAGGTGAACTGACGTAAATTCCTCTAGTTAGTACTCTTATATTAGCAAACCGCTCATTTTTTGTCAAAGAACAATATTTTATAACAGAGGTCAATTAATCGTCGCCATCCACCGACGTGTGTGCGAATTTACGCTTGCCGCGATAAGCGAAGAAGCCGATTGTCAATAAATTAGCCACCAATAAGAATCCAGCCAAAACCCACATACTGCCGCCGTAAAATGCGTTATCTAGCCCGCCCGAAATAGCTTGGCGCAATGCACGAATCGAGTAAGTCATCGGCACTAGCGGATTAATTGCTTGGAAGAATCCGTTGGCAGTTTGGATTGGGAACGTTCCCTCGCTGGAGCCCAATTGAAGCACCAAAAGAACCATCGCTAGGAATCGCCCTGGATTATCCAAAACAATCACCAAAAGCGACACAATCGACATATACGCAAATGACGTCAGATAAATTGCCCCGATAAAATGTGCTGGATGCTCTGGAGTTAGCCCTAAGAAAAACACCATCACCAACATCAAAATCGTTGCCTGCATAAAGGCCGCCACGCCAGCCATCGAAGCTTTAGATAGCCACCAACGAATCGCACTTTCCTGCTCAGAAAAAGTTTTGCGAATCGGATAAATAACGTTCAGGACAATTGCTCCAACGAACAAACTTAGCGACAAAACATACGGCGACAAAGCGTAACCATAGTTCGGAACATTGCCCTTTTCGGTCATTTCCGACTTCACTGGATTTGCAATTTGCTGCTGAGTCGTAGCGCCAGTTGGTTGAATTTTTATGCGATTAGAAGCGTCCGCCAATTTATTCGCCAGCGTGTCCGCGCCGCTTGCCAGTTGCGAAGTTCCGTCAATTAACGCGCCCGAACGACTTTCTAATAAACTCGCGCCATTCGCCAATTTTTGACTGCCCGATCTTGCTTCGCTTAAGCCGTTTGTTAAGCTTGCTGAGCCCGCCAATAATTGATTATTTGCGAATCGCACGCTGTTATAGCCGTTAAATGCGGTGATTGCGTTTGGTGTCAATTGATTCACGCCGTTATTCAATGCAGAAACTCCAACCTGAAGTTGCGTTTGTTGCGCTGATAGTTGCTGTTTTAGCGCTTGAAGATCTTCACGTAGCGTCCCCATCTGCGCGATAATTGTCTGAGTTTTCGTGAATGCTTGAGAAATATTGCTAATTTGCGGCAAACTTATCGTCGTAGAATTGCTACCAGAAGCGGCTGCTTGCGCGCCCAAAGTCCGCAAAGTGCCGCCAGCCGCCAACAAGTCGGATCTCGCATCTTCCATTGTTTGCACCAAAGTTTGCGCATCCGTTTCTACCTTGTTTTGCTGAGCCACGAGCGCTGGCGATGGATTCCTCACGCTGGCGTTTAACTGATTTATGCCAGATTGCAATTGTTTCATTCCATCAGATAATTGTGACAATTGAGATTCGGTCGGCAAATTGTTCGACAATTGCCCCAATCCCGCCTGCAATTTACGAGAACCGTCGCTGAGTTGCGCCAGTCCGCCAGTCAAGGATTGCTGATTTGCCGCTAATTGCTTAACGCCGCCAACGTATGTTTGTGTGCCAGATTGCAATCGCCCTAATCCGTCGTGCAAAGTTGACGCGCCGTTAGCTGCCGTGTCCAGCCCTATTCCAAGCTTGTCCAAATTCTCCAAAATTCCCTTAGCGTACGCCTGAGTGATTTGTTCAGACACCGAAGATTTAACCTTGGCGGCAGCTTGGTTGCTGACTAGCGAACCGATATAGTTTTTCGCTGGCGTGGTCGTAAAATTAATAACCGCTTGCTGGGGTTCAGATTCGGTAATTGATGACACTTTCTGTGAAAAGTCGTGCGGAATAGTTACCACTGCATAAAAATGACCGCTATTCACACCTTCGTCTGCTTGTTGCTTACTGACAAACTCCCAACCCAAATCGTGGTTATCTTTCAGTTTTTTCTCGACAGATTCGCCGACATTCAGCGATTTGCCATTTAAGCTGGCGCCCCTATCTTCGTTCACAAACGCCACCGGCAAGTTTTTTGTTTGTCCGTACGGATCCCAAATTGAGCCTAGAAAAAATCCACTATACAAAATCGGGATAAACGAAATCACAGCCATAGATATCAGCAATATTTTATTATTAAACAAATGCTTCCATTCGGCTTGTAACATCTTATTTTTAATCATGTGCGACCTCCTTTGCGACATCTTCCAGCGTCACAGTTTTCAAATATTCACTCCACTTTTCCTGCGCTTCAGAAAAAACCTTTTCTATCATATTCATGCCAATTTCCACCTGACGAGGACGCGATTGAAAAACTCTCTCAATAATTCCCTGAGGTTGGAAAAATGGCGATTCTCCTTCAATTGCAAGGACAACATCATGCAACGTAACTTCATTCATTTTTCTCGCTAAAATAAATCCGCCGCCAGTTCCCTGCGTTGAAGTGATTAGCTTTGCTATTACCAATTTTCGACTAATTTTCTTCAAGTACGTCGGCGAAACCAGCATCTTTTCCGCCAGCGCATCATTAGTTACCGGCGTCGTCCTTTTTGGATCCGCCAGAATTGCCATAATGCAGCACGCCTGTTCAACAGCTCCTGATAATCTCATACAAATCCTTTCTTGACTTAGATATAATAGATATCGATTATCCACTATACTACGTCTGGAAAACTTTTGCAAGAAAATAGTCTAATTAAGCGCCGCTATTATTCTTCACAAATTCCACAGCCTGAATAAAATCATCAATTAAAGTCTGACGCATACCGCCGTTATAAAGCGCGGCCGCCGGATGATATAACGGAATCACTACGAATTCAAGCTCATGTAGACGCACTTTACGTGGACGACCGTGTTCTTTACTGATCTGCAATCCCGGAATAAACCCACCGCCACTGTGCCGCCCTAAGGTCAGAATAGCCTTTGGCTGGATGATTTCTAATTGCCTGAGTAAATATGGCCAAAATTGGCGCTTTTCCTCTGGCAATGGGTCACGATTGTTCGGTGGTCGATATTTAACAATATTGGTAATATACACATCTGAACGTTGCAGATCAGCAGACTTTAGCATCTCATCAAGGAATTTTCCCGCAGCACCAACAAACGGCTTGCCCTGCAAATCTTCATTCTTCCCCGGCGCCTCGCCAATAAAAACGATATCAGCATCAGGATTTCCATCGCCCATAACTAATTGCGTCGCCTGATCCGCCAGATCCGAGCAAACCTTCTCTTTTACAATTTCTTCCGCCAACGCGTCCAGTTTAGCCTGCTTGTCCATATATTTATTCTATCAAAAAACGCCCCGTAAAGACGAGGCGCTTATGATATTTAGCAGAGCTATTTATTTACTTTGTTTACCAGTATAGACCCTAGGTTATTTAGCTCGTCCTTAATTTCGCCCTCTTCTGCTATTTTTTGTAGTCCCGAAGACCATTCGCGAGCAGTCTTTTGTATTGCGGTAAGAGTATCGTAAAAATCACTGATATAGTTAGAGTCGTATTTTTTGTAATCAGATTTCATCTCAGCAACTTTTGGCAACATTTCTTCAAGTTTTTCCAATTGAGCAGTAAAGTCCTTGACGAATTTCTTGTTGTGCTCGTTCTTGATATCGGCGTTTTTAAGATCCTGTCGAGCTTTCTTAACCGCACTCTCTAAGGTAGATATATTAGAGCTGTTGCTACTATCAGAAAAATCAGCTACTGCTGGAAGTATCTTTCCGTAAACTTCATCAAAAGCATCCACCGCAGAATCAAACTTACCTAGCTTATTTTTCAAAGCGTCATACTTCTCACGAACTTCTTTGTCGCCAGTAATAGCCTTCATCTTACCTAGCTCGCTTAATTTACCGTCAACTTCATCCTTTGTCGAGGAAAGCTTTTTACGAGTAGACTCTAGTGATGTCTTAGTTTCTGAAGTAGAAACATATGAAAGTGACGTCGAAGCTTTATTGTAAATTTCGATTGTATCGTTCACTTTGTCTACGGCAGCTTTATAATCCGCCTTGCTTGGACCACCCAGTAGCAAAACAGCCAGGACTACACCAAGGATAATTACAACTAGTCCAATTATTCCGCCGATGATTCCCCACTTGGCACCTTTACTCATTTTCTTTTTTGGTGGCATTTGGTATGGAGTTCCCATGACTGGTTGTTGTGGGAATTGTTGTTGTGGTTGAGGCTGCTGAACCTGAGGCTGTTGTGGAGCCTGCTGGAATTGTGGCTGAGGCGGCACTTGAGGCTGTGGTTTATTGTTGTTGTCGTCCATAAATAGTAGTCTCCTGACTTTTATACTTTTTGTCATTATATCGCTATAGCTTAGTTATAGTCAAATAAAAACACCCCGATTTCTCAGAGTGCTTTATTTTTAGCTACAGATTATTTATTAGCTTTTTCTTCCAAAACTTTCTCAAAATCATCAATAGCCTTTTTCCATTTTTCTACAGCGTCAGTATTGAAATCTGTCTTTGGAGTCTTTGGTGCTTTTGGTAGCGATGATCTTGATTTTGTATTTTTAGCATATTCTACAATTGCCACATAATACTGCTTCATTTCTGTGTAATAATTCTTCCAGTCCTTACCATATTTGGAGGCTAGCTTATTTTCAGATTTTGACATCTTATCCAAATAATCTATACAGTCTTTTGTCTCGGAATCCAGACGCTTCTCGAAATTTTCTTTAGATTCTCGGAGGTATTTACTTACATCAGGAGATTTGCACTTTTCATAAGTCTTGTCTTCTGTAAGAATAACCAGAAACTCTAGATACTCTCTCGCGCCATTATTCCAACTATCCACATACTTATCATACGCTGCCTTCACATCCTTATCGCGAAGTGCTCTATGAGAACTCATTTTCTTATTAAGATCGTTAATTCTCTCGATGGCTTTATATATTTTATCTTTTGTGTTTTTAGTGCCAGCACCATTCTCACTTATAAAAGCATCTCCTACGTCAAGACCGGTAAATTGCGAAAGCAAGTCTTTATAATCCGCCTTGCTTGGACCACCCAGTAGCAAAACAGCCAGGACTACACCAAGGATAATTACAACTAGTCCAATTATTCCGCCGATGATTCCCCACTTGGCACCTTTACTCATTTTCTTTTTTGGTGGCATTTGGTATGGAGTTCCCATGACTGGTTGTTGTGGGAATTGTTGTTGTGGTTGAGGCTGCTGAACCTGAGGCTGTTGTGGAGCCTGCTGGAATTGTGGCTGAGGCGGCACTTGAGGCTGTGGTTTATTGTTGTTGCTATTATCCATAAGCTATTTTCTCCTAAATAATATATTCTTATTGCGACATTACTATATTTATACAGTAGTCAAGCCGACCACACCTGCGCGTTCAGTCTACAAAGATAACTCTTAGACTATGGCGATATTATAGACTATTTAGATTTTTCTTCCAATATTCTTTTGAAATTATTAAAGCTATCTTTTAATTTTTTGTCTATTTCATAGTCACCAAAATATGGCCTAAGTGAAGCTGTAGATGGTAGTGCAGGCGCATGACCATATTTCTGCAAATAATCTCGTCTGAATGCTCCTACTTGCGCATAGTATCGCTTCATCTTTTCATAGTACTTTTTTAGACCTTCGGCATATTTCTTGACTCTGGCACTATCAGACTTCGATAATTTATCCAAAGAGTCCATACAACTCTTCATTACAGAGTCAAAATGTTTTTCTGCCTCATCTGTAGATTTTTCAAAGTATTCTTTTACGTTAGGATCATTACACTTATTGTCGACATCTTCTTTTGCAAGGATCACCTCATCTTTAAGATGTGGCTTTGCTTCGTCGTTCCATATTTTCAAGTATTTATCGTAAGCATCTTTAACTTCTTTATCTTTAAGAGCCCTGTGGGAACCAATTTTAGCATAAAACTCATCAGTCAAACCGATATTCTTATTCACAACGCCTTCGTAGTCACCTCCTTTCCGCACACCTTCAGACATATCATTAAATCTGGGAAGTTTCATCTGTGAGATTAGAACAGACATGTCTTTGTAGTCGCTTTTACCGGGATTGCCGAAGATTGTCATAGACAAAACTACACCAACAGCAGCTACAGTAAGCACAATGACGCCAACAATAATTCCCCACAGCAAGGGCTTGTTAGCCTTCTTTTTTGGCGGAACCTGATGTGAGCCACTTGAAGTTGACTTAGGACGTTCAAGCGCCTGAGTTGGTTTTGCTTGCTGGTTTTTACTACTCCTACTGTCATCCATAAAATTCCCTCCTAAAATTACGCTTTCGCTATTATATATTTATAAACCAATCATCGTCAAATTAATCTTACCACGCTCGTCAATTCCAGTGATTTTCACGCGAACAGTTTGCCCTTCTTTCACGACATCAGTCACTTTTTCAACTCGACGTTCCGCCAATTTCGAAATATGAACCATTCCGTCAACGCCAGGAAGTATATTCACAAACGCACCAAAATCTTTAATACCGACAACTTTGCCTTCGTAAATCTTGCCAACTTCTGGCTCTTCAACCAGACCCTTAATCCAGTTCATAGCCTTTTCAATTGACGCGCCGTCTGGGCTAGCTACAGTAATCAAGCCATCTTCCTTGATATCAATCTCAACGCCAGTTTCCGAAGTAATCTTATTAATCGTCTCACCGCCCTTACCGATAATCACGCCAATCTTATCTGGGTCAATCTTAATCTTCTCAATTCGTGGCGCATACGGGCTGAGCGATTCACGAGGCCCTGGAAGCACACTAAGCATATGTTCCAAAATATGTGCGCGACCTGCTTTACTCTGCTCAATTGCCTGACGCAATACCGCCACTGGCAAACCATGAACCTTCATGTCCATTTGAAGAGCTGTAATACCCTTTGAAGTTCCAGTTACCTTAAAGTCCATATCACCAGCAAAGTCCTCGGCATCAGCGATATCACTCAACACATACGGAGTATCACCGTCCATCATTAGACCCATTGCAATTCCACTCACGGGAGTCGAAATTGGCACACCAGCGTCCATCAACGCCAAACAGCTAGAACAAGTCGCCGCCATCGAAGTCGAACCGTTCTGACTCATAATCTCTGTCACCGAGCGAATAGCGTATGGAAAATCCTCTTCAGTTGGCAAAACTGGAAGCAAAGCACGTTCCGCCAAATATCCGTGACCAATTTCACGTCGACCTGGACTGCCCATTCGCTTGACCTCGCCAACCGTATAGCCCGGCGCATTGTAATGATGCATATAACGTCGCTCACCGTCGGTAATTTCCATAGTGTCAATCAATTGCGAATAACTAAGCGGCGCCAAAGTCACAATATTCATTCCCTGAGTCACTCCACGCGTAAACAAGCTGGAACCGTGAGCGCGCGGCAAGAATCCAACTTCCGAACTGAGCGGACGAATCTCGGTCAATTGTCGACCATCAGGACGAACTCGTTCGGTAACAATTCCTCGACGAACATCTTTATGTAAAGCCAAAGTGAATGCTTCGTCGTAATCGCCACGAACTTCGCTATATTCTTCCTCGTCCAGTCCCAATTTTTCCGCCATCGCCTCATGAAACTCAGCGCGAATTTCGCTTATCATTTCATTGCGCTCTGGATATGGTCGACGGATTTTCTCACCAAATTTTCCATCAACCCACGCGTTAACCGTTTGCTGAATTGATTCGTCTGGCAAAATTAAATCGTATTCCTGCTGTGCTGGCGCAACTTTTTCCGCCAATTCGCGTTGCAAGGCAATTGCTGGCTGCATCATCTGGTGAGCCCACGCCATAGCGTCAACGATAACGTCCTCCGAAACTTCTTTAGCGCCAGCTTCGACCATTGTTATGCCGCTTTCAATACCAGCCACAACCAAATCAAGATCCGACTTTTCGCGCTCTTCCGGAGTCAAAAACGCCTTAAATTCGCCATTGACTCGACCCACACGCAAACCAGCCACTGGACCATCAAACGGCGTGCCGGTTAACATTAACGCACTAGACGCAGCAATCATCGCAATTACATCTGGACGGAAACTCGGATCCATACTCAAAACAGTCGCGACGACTTGAATTTCCTGACGATAACCCTTCGGGAAAAGCGGACGAATCGGACGATCAATCAATCGCCCAATCAACACGGCTTCATCGCTCGGGCGACCTTCGCGCTTGATAAATCGACTGCCAGAAATCTTACCTGCTGCATAAAATTTTTCTTCATAATCAATCGACAATGGAAAATAATCCAATTGCACTGGACGCGAGCTAACCTGAGCACTGCCCAAAACTACAGTGTCGCCATAGCGCACCAAAACGCTACCAGTCGTCCTAAAACCGACGCGATTCACCTCTAAAGTCAGCGGCCGACCACAAAAATCAGTGGTAACACTAAAAATCTCCTTGCCGCTTGGATTGATAATACTCATAAAGAGCTCCTTTCTTGCGGTAGTAACAGGGATGAAATTACTTGGCAATTTAGTCGTCTCATCTCTATCACTTCCGCGTTACAAATTGCTCCTTATATTATACTAAAACCTCAGCCCAAACGCCAGCCGCGAGCGCGCTTAACATAACCTCATTAACAGATGAGTATGCTATAATTTACTCATGTCACTTCAGCTAGATTCAGTAAAAAATCGCCAGAAAAGCTGGAAAAGCTATATCTTAACTATAATCGCAATCTTAATGATTCTTGGTGGAGTTTATTTGCTTGCTCTCATCGGCACGCCCCTCATTTTGTCACAAAACATCAACCCAAAAGACAACCACACCACTCAGCTCATCACTAAAACTGAGAATAAAATTACCGAAAATCGCCTTTATATACCGAAAATCGACATAAATTTGCCTTATAGCACTGGCGGCGCCGAAACAATGGAACATGGTGCGTGGTGGCGTAAACCAGAAAACGGCAACCCAAAAGATGGTGGCAATTTTGTCTTATCTGCGCACCGTTTTATTATGGGATTAACTCCTCAGCAGACGCTCAGAAAATCGCCTTTTTATAATATTGATAAATTGACTGTCGGCGATGAAATTATCATTGATTATAACGGCGTGCGTTACAATTACGTCATCAGCGAAAAACAAAGTGTTAAACCAGATGCCGTGGAAATCGAACAGCGCACAGATCAGCCGCAATTAACTCTTTATTCCTGCACTTTGGGCGGCGCAAATGATGGACGAGATGTGATTATCGCTAAATTGAAAAAATAGCCAGAACAACAAAAATCCCCTTTTCGTCAAAGGGGATTTAGGCAGTTTTTAACGTAAATTATTTACGCAAACCTAATTTGGCAACAACTGCTTTGTAACTCTCAAAATCAGTTCGCTCCAAATATTTCAGCAAACGCTTGCGCTTACCAACCATTTGGATTAAGCCGCGACGAGCCATGAAATCGTGCTTATTCGCCTTCAAATGCTCCGTGACTTCTTTGATACGAGCCGTCAAAACTGACACCTGAGCTTGTGGACTACCGACGTCGTTTTTATTGACCTGAGTCAAAGCAATTGCTTTCGCTTTATTTTCTTTGCTAATCATAGCTCTGTAATTATACCAAGCTTCTCTGTTTTTTGCAATTAGCTAGTAATTCCAAAGTCCGCCAGAGTCTTTGCCTGATCAATAGAATAGTCGGCTATTTTTGTTCGACGCAAATTCTCACAATACGCGCCCGTCCCTAGTTTCTCGCCAATGTCCACCGCCAACGTTCGAATATAAGTTCCGCTTGAAACGTGAGTTCTGATCTTTAATTTGGGATATTCGTATGACAATAACTCTAACGAATAAATCTCTATCATACGCTTAGGAATCTCAACTTGTTTACCTTCGCGCGCCAATTTATACGCTCTTTCACCATTAATCTTTATTGCGCTAAAAATCGGCGGTGTCTGCTCAATTTTTCCCACAAATTGACCGATTACCCGCTGAACTTCTTCCAAACTCGGCTCATGATCAGACACATCAGTAATTTCACCTTCTGGATCACCCGTCGAACTATTCTTGCCCAGAATAATTTCCGCCTCGTACCACTTATCTAACTTAGTGAAAGTTTCAGCTTCGCGGCATTTCTTTCCAGTCACAATAATCATTAGCCCAGTAGCAAACGGATCAAGCGTACCTGTGTGACCAACTTTCACCTTCTTTCCCGCCTGATTAGATAAAACTCGCCGCAAGCGCGCTACCACCCCAAAGCTAGTCATTCCCTGAGGTTTGTCTATAAGAATCACTTCGTCCATCAACTATTGTCCTGGGATGTGGAATTGCGCCGGATTGAAGTCTGCGTTTTGAGCTGGCTGAGTTGGCATCGCGGTGATCGGCGCAGGCGCTGGAGCTTGCGGAGCGGCTACTGGCTCAGGAGCCACCCCTAGTGGTGCAATCTGCGGCAATCCATTTACATCAACACCTGTAGGCGCTGGCGGCATTGGTGGCAAAGCGCCGAAATCTGGCATTGCTGGGGGCATTGGCAAGTCAAAGCCCGGAATGTTATTTTCAGGATTTGTTATTGCTGGCTCAATTGGCGCAATCGGCTGACTCGGAGCTGGCGCTACTGGATTATTCAATTGATTCGTGTCGTTAGTAATTGCCGAAATAATCGACTCTTCAGATTGCGGCGCAACAGGTATCGTCGACAATTTTTGCTCAGCAGCGTTAGTTGTCGCGAACGGATCAATCTTTGGTGGTTCATCAGACGCGCCCATAGCCGCATTTAACGGAGTATCGCCAAACGACGGCGTGTTATCACCCACATACTTACCGTGCGTTAAGATGGTTTTATTTTGATCACTAGCCAATTCCCTAATCTTATCCTCGGCAGCCTGTGTAGTCGTTGCGTTCAGAGTGCCACCCATCAGCGGAGTTTCCTCAAAAGAAAGCTCGCCCTTTGAAACTATTTTTTCACTCGGCTTTTCTTCCTCGACTTGTGGCTCCTCCTTTATTGGCTCAATTTTAGCCAATTTCTCTTCGGCGATTCTAGCAGATTCTTCTTGCTTTTCCTTCGCCGTTTGTTCAGCTACTTCATCAACATCGCCCTTCTTTTCGTGGCTAATCGACAAAGTTCCGTCCGCGTGTACAGTTTCCTCATCTTTCTCTACTTCTTCAGTTTTATCCTCTGAAGCTTCTTCTTTTTCTGGAGATTTTTCTTCGATCTTTTCAATCTTCTGTGGCTCGTCCTCTACTTCGCTCTCTGCAATCTTTGAAATCACCAATTGCTGATTCGCACCAGCCGCCATAAGTTCTGCGGCCGTAGTCATAACCTTTGACGACGTATTGCTATTACTAAACCTCTCGGTTACCGCCACAATTCCCGTAAGCAAAGCCGTCGCCATCTGCTCGTCCAGAGTTACCTTCGGCGTTTTCAGGTCGTCAAGCAATTCCACGACCATTTCACTCACACCACTAGCATTAGATTCGTGCCAATCAACAGAACCCAGACCACTCTTTACGTCGCCCGCTGTTATAGCCACAACCGTAGCGTCATGCAAAATCTTACCGTGCGCAGTCAAAGCCGTGTCAATACTTTCACTATTTTCAACATTTAGCGCCAGAACCAGCTCAACGTTATAATCGCCCTGTGAAAATTCCAAATCTTTATCGGTAATCGTCGTACGATATGGCGTAATGAAAATCTTTACGGCGTCGTCAACAACTTTATAGCGTAAATGATCAGCCTTCTCTTTATCTAAGGCAATAATAAAATCGCGTAAAGAATCTGCGGTTTGCTCAAACGTTTTATCAGGATTCAAGAACGTAATTGCTGGCGGAATGTCGCCACTAAACACAGCCGTAGCGTGCTTCCCCAGTTTATTGAGGAAAATCGTCAATCCTAATGCTGCCGACAATTCGTCGACTGACGGGCTAGAACTCACCGTCACTAAAATATTAGTTACATCCTTGATGCTCTGGATTACTTTTTGCTTTGCTGATCCGTTTGACATGATTTTTCCTATGTTTGTTTTTTGTAATTACGCTTGGCATCACTATACCATAAGCAGTACCATAAAGTCAATATCTAAGCCACCTCTTTACAATTTATGCTATTTTCTGTATAATTCTTCCTGATTAGCGATACAAATCTATAGAGGTAAAGGAGAAACATGCCAATCATCAAATCCGCCATCAAGCGTGCTAAACAAACCTTAAAGCGCCGCGAGCGAAACATCAGCATTAAAAAAGACATTAAGACTGCTGTTAAAGCTTTCTCTGCAGAACCAAGCGCAAAGACTCTTGCTGCAGCACAAAGCGAAATCGACACCGCTGTTAAAAAAGGCTTAATTAAGAAAAATACTGCTGCTCGCCGAAAAAGCGCATTGAGCAAAATTGCTAAAAAAGCAGGCGTTACATTAGAAGCTGCCAAGAAACCAGCTGCAAAGCCAGCTGCTAAGAAAACTGCCGCTAAAAAAGCTCCAGCAAAGAAGCCAGCTGCTAAGAAAGCTGAAAAATAATCCATAAAGATTACTAGAAAATACCCCAAAATTAACTGGGGTATTTTTATTTTCCAATTCCAACCAGCGCCGCCTCCACAAGCAGCCACGGATTTACAGAAGTTGTTTTCATTTGCAAGTCCGCCCGAAGCAGCACGTCATTTATTCTATTCAGTTTTTCCTTATCAACACCTTTTGCTGAAGACGCCAATTTTCGTAAAACATACGGACTAGCCGAAAAATCCGAAGCCACCAGCTTACTGTCGCCGTCAGCCAAAACCAATGCCGTCAAGTTAGTCGCCTGCGAGGCAAGTAATCCCATTGTCTGATAGGCGCCGTCAACGCCACTTTCCGACTCCAGATAGCTAATTATATCGTGAACCTTATCATAATCACCCGCCAGCGCCGAAATAAACAAATCAAACACATTCTCCGTCCTCGCCAAAGGTATAAAGTTGTCAATTAAATCATCCGTCACTTTTTCCGCCAGCGCCAATTGATCCAAAAAATTACTCAGTCGCAACTGATCAAACCCCAAACGATCAACAATTATCTCTGCTTGACGATTCGTTAACTTACACCCACGAGCCTTCGCCTCCGCCACACACCACTTTAAAAGCTGCGGTTTTTGACGATCACTAAGCGGTGAAAATTCCTGAACTTTGGCATTTTTCTGCAGCCACTTATACGTTTTCGTTCGCTTATCAATTTTATCTTCCGTCAAAATAATCGTCCTGTCATCATCAAACTTCATATCTGGAAGTTGCGACCAAACCTCAGAATTTTCGCTCAATTTTGAAATCAAATACACCGACGAGCTCATAAACAGCGTCTGCCCAATTACTATTTCCTGCATTCCAGCCAGCGTCAAATCTTCGCCATCATGTCGCGCCACTTTTTCGTTGCCAATCAGCTTAGCAATTACTTGCCGTTTCTCGAATTCATTTTCGCCGTAAAAAAGGTAAATCATTTGATTTCCACCTGACAGACTGGACAAATATGCGTACCGCGTCCAGAAACCTTCATCTTTACAATCTCTTGGTCAGGATGTCGATGGCACGGCTGACCTTCCCGACGAAATACGTGCGCAAACGACAGATAATTGCCCTTCCTGCCTTCAGCGTCAACATAATTTTTATCCGTCGAGCCGCCCTGATCAATGCTCAATTGTAAAATCTGGCGCAGGTCGTTAAACAAATCTTCCAATTGGTCATCACTAACATTTCTAACGCGCGTCTGAGGGTGAATTTTCGCAGTCCACAAAGCTTCATCGGCATAAATGTTACCAACTCCAGCAATCACCGACTGATCAAGAAACGCTGGCTTTATCATCGAATTTTGCCGACGACGAATTCGCTTAATAAAGTCACCCGCCTCAGTTTTTTTATCGAGCGGTTCCGGACCAACTTTCTGCATAAATGGCAAATTTTCTATCTCATCAGTCGGCATCAATTTCATCCAGCCGAACTTACGCTGATCATTAAAAAACAAGTGCGAACCATCCGCAAAGTCAATTTGCACTCGTGTCGATCTATCGGGCAATTCACCAATCAAACTATCATTCGGATGACCGCCAGCAAAACTATTAGCCCCACGAAAAATCAATTGCCCAGTCATCTTAAGATGTATCACCAGCGAATAACGCGTATCAAGATCAATCATCAGCACTTTCGCGCGACGTCGCACCGACGTTACGTGCGCACCGTATAAAAATTGCTGAACGTCTGTGGATGAATTCGGAAAACTCTTTGGCGAATCAAATACCGTGGCTCGCACAACAGCCTGACCTGGCAGCAAATCCGCCAAACCGCGACGAACTGTCTCAACTTCGGGTAGCTCGGGCATTCGGCGAGTCCTACAGCTTAAACAAAGCTTCTTCTTGACTTAGGCCAATTCCAGCCGCCATTTTTTTGCCGTCAGGAATTTGCTTCAAAAACATATCCAAAATCTCGTTTACGTTAGCTTGCGCCGAGCCTTTAGAGCCGCTACAATCCGACGTCCACAAACTCTTCACAACGGAATTGTCCTTCAAAGTTTCGAACTTGTAAATTTTACCGCTAGCACAAATTCCCCGCAAATCATTTTGCTGCTCAGTCAGCGGCGTACCTTCCATCATTTTTCGCTTATCAAGCGCATAAACCAGCTCCGTATAAGCCTTGCTGTTATTGTCCAATTTTTTCTCTGCAATCGGCTTGTCCAAATATCCCTCATACGTCGTCATTTCGCGAGATTCTGGCGAAATAGTAATGCTATATGAGCGGAAATTCTCATTCGCTACAATCGGTCCGCGTACCGTCAATCGAACCGCGTTTCCCACGTCCGTCGACAACAAAGCAACTTGCCCTACGTTAACATTCTGATCCGTTGTTTGACCTGAATCGTTTTTGCCAAATAATGCTCGACCAATCGCAATAACCGCTGCTACCGCCACAACCGTGATAACAATAACCAGCAAAATTGGTACAAATCGAGAAAATGAATTTCGTCGTTGAGTGTATTTCATGGCGTAATTATACCATATTTTCTACACTTCACCCCAATTTACGCCCGTACCGATATCTACTTTCAACTTAATCGGCAATTCCGGACAAACGCCTTCCATTTCCGCTTTCATAATCTCGCTGACTTTCTGGACGTCTTCAGGTTTGCATTCCACTAAAATCGAATCATGAACTTGTAAAATTGCGTCAGCCAAGCCCGACAATTTGTCCTCCAGGCGAATCATTGCCAATTTCATCAAATCCGCTTCTGTGCCTTGAATTGGCATATTCACCGCAGCCCTTTCCGCCGAAGATCGCACCATAAAATTGCTCGATTTTACATCAGGCGTTGGTCGTCGCCTGCCAAAATACGTCTCAACAAATCCCTGTTCTCGCGCTTGAGTTAGAATTTTATCCAAATACTGACGAATCGGTTTTCGCACCTCAAAATAATGATCAATAAACTTTTTCGCCTCTGTAAATGACATTCCTGTAGCCGCCGCTAAACCGTGCGGACTCATTCCGTAAAGTACACCAAAATTGATCACTTTCGCTGCTCTGCGCTGAGATTTGCTCACTTCATCAATTGATATTCCGTATGTTTCTGCCGCCGTTTTTGCATGAATATCAACATCGCTATTAAAATCTTCAATCAACTTCTCGTCGCCCGACAACACAGCAGCCAGCCTCAGCTCAAATTGCGAATAATCCGCGCCGACAAAAACCTTGCCATCACTCGGAACAAACGCCTGGCGAATTTTCCTACCCAGTTCAGTCCGCACCGGAATATTCTGTAAATTCGGATTTGTACTGCTCAGTCGCCCCGTGCTGGTTACGTCCTGATTGAATGTAGTGTGAATTCGCCCATCAGTCGCCATCAATTTTGGTAACGCCTCAATGTACGTGCTGATCAATTTGGTCAATTCTCGATATCGCTCAATCAACTCAATAATCGGATGTTGTCCGCGTAATTTATCCAGTTCTTTCTGACCTGTTGAATATCCAGTTTTTCCCTTTTTTATGCCCGCGGTTGGTAATTGCAATTTGGTAAACAAAACCTCAGAAAGTTGCGCTGGACTAGACGCGTTAAACTCGTATCCAGCCATGGAATACATTTGTTGTTCAAGCTCGCTAACTTCCGCCGCCAGCTCATCGCCCATCTGTTTTAATAGCGTATCATCCAACTTCATTCCGCGTTTTTCCATCTGGAATAGCGCCCAAATTACTGGAAAATCAAACTCGTAAGCCACGCGCGCAATTTGTGAATTGTTCGACATGTAAACTTTTTGTTCACGATAAATTTTATGCAAGCGAGCCAATTGATAAGGCGCGGAATTATCATCAGAAAAATCACCAGACAGCGCATTCAAGCTACGATCACGCTTCAGCGGATCAATCAAAAACGCCGCTTGCCCAACATCCCAAACTTCATGAAAACGCACCGCCACACCATAATTATCCAGCGCGTGATACAACTGCTTAACATCCGCCGCAATCACAATTCCCTGCGCCAGTAATTGCCACACAGATTGACTAATTTCATCAATTTTCGCCGTCCACGCTGACTCAGGATTCGAGCTTATGTAAATTACGTCAGGCTCCGACGAATCGATATATATTATATTCTCCGCATCAAACATCGGCATGTCGGGCAATTTTTCAATTCGTGGAATATCCAACTTCGGTTCTTCTTTTTTCTCATTTTCCGCCATTTGCATTGTTTTTGGCAATCGTCCAATCAGCGAATTAAACTCCAGCTTCTGCAGAATTTCCGTTACTCGCGCAAAGTCGCAATCATTAACATCCGCCACATCCCAGTCCAGTTCGATCGGCGCATCCGTCCAAATTTCCGCCACTTGCTTGGTTAGATATGCCGACTCGCGACCATTTTCCAGCTTCGTTCGCAAAGCGCCTTTTTGCTCATCCAGATGTTCATAAACTCCGTCCAGCGTTTCATATTCTTGCAATAATTTCACCGCCGTTTTCTCGCCAATTCCCGGCACTCCCGGTAAATTGTCACTTGAATCGCCCTTCAGCGCCTTCAAATCTAAGAATTGTTCCGTCCGAATTCCATATTTTTCTTCAAAATGTTCCGCCGTAAATTCCTCGATATTCCTTAAGCCATTTTTCATGGCGTAAACTTTGGTCATTGGTGATATCAATTGCAATGCGTCCAAATCCGACGTTATCAAGCACGTTTCAATTCCGCGAGATTCCGCTTGTCTGGCAAACGCGCCCATAATATCGTCCGCCTCGTAATCATCAATTTCATAAAGCGGCCAGCCAAACGCATCAAGCAGCTCGTGTAAAATCGGGATTTGCTGGTAAAAGTCATCTGGCGCCGGCTTGCGACCAGCTTTATATTCTGGATATAATTCCCGCCGCTTGCGAATGTTCGTGCCTCGTTTATCCCAAGCTACCGCCACATAATCCGGCTCCAATTTCTTAATTAACTCAATTGCCAAACTTACAAATCCATACACACCACCAGTCGGAGTTCCGTCAGCCATCGACAATCCCGGCATGGCATAATAACCTCGGTAAAACACCGACTTTCCATCAATAACCACTAGACGCTTCATACTTCTATTGTAGCATTTAAGCGATTGTCGTTAGAGAGTTGATTAAGAGAGTTGATTATTGACGCTTCGGCAAGTTTTTGTAGTATTCTCCCATAATTATCATAAATCTCCCCAAATATTTTTTCAGCATTGAAAGAATCATTGCCCTGTTTTTTCAGCCATTTCTCGTATCTCTTATAGATTTCTCTAAGTTCTTCCATAGAATCGTAGGAGCCATTATCGTGTTCCATCCTACGCCTATGAATCTCCCACTTTTCCCTTTCGTAATTGAAGAGGTGACAGTATTCACTTGTCTTATTTATATCTGTCTTATCGCTCGTTATTATATGCAATAATTCTGCCTCACCAAAATTATCAAATCCGACAGAAAATTTATAAATCGATCCCTGTAATATAGGAATAGAAGTAGGCACAAAATCAACTACAGAAAGATCATCTATAAAAACATAATCAAACTCATCTTTATCGTATGGCATCTTATATATCTGATATTGATCTTTCGGATTAGATGACGAAGTGGCAGGATTCTCCCAAATCATCCATACCTGACCATACTGATCAACAACAGGTTCTTTAACAAATCTTTTCCATGCTTTATTACGATCAAAATTTGATTCTAGCTCCTCAACTTGTTTTAATATATTACCCCATTGAACTTCTTTACGATATTCTATTAAACGGCGCCAGATACTAAAATCAGAAAGTGGATCCTGAGGTAACTCTTCAGTATGTACATGAAGCGGTTCCATAATACTTATCACAAACATACTCTCTATTTGGAAGAATGTCAACAAATTGTTAAAATTAGTACATGACACAACCATACCCGCCACCCACCTTGTCCGCCCTGATAGCATATTATGCTACTGACCAGTATCGCAAAGAGCCCAAGCCGGCCACATTATAATGCTATAATGAAGATATCGCGCGAGCTACTAAAAGACAGTGCGGGCCGATAAATCACGGGGGTGTAAAAGTATGTTTGAAGGCAAGACATTTGAATACGATCCGGGTTATGATCCGGAACGGCTTGACGGTGGTGGCGATAACACCGAATCTACACCAGAGCGCAACCGCGAAGTGACACCGCTCATCATTAACGTTGATTGCCCAGAATATAGCGTCACGTCCGAAAATCCATATCGCTACGATGCCAACCCACCCCGCCCGCTTGATACCATAGCCGCTACAATTGAAGCACCAATTCGCCAACATTTTATGGGTCGGAATATACTGCTGCGCGGTATCCAGTCGGCACACTTTGGCGTAAGTGATCGCCAGCAACTCATCAAGGAAATAGTCGCCAGAGGAGGCGATAGCTTCACGGTGCAATCTGCTGACCCAACCTATGACATGCATGCTCGACGATGCGACAACTATAGCGGCGAGGAAATTTTCGCCCTGCTACAGGCGTTTCATACTTACAAACCCAAGTGCGATGAGCTACCGCTCGCTCCTGTTGATATCTGGCAGGTGTTCGACGGCGAGAGTTACGAAGAAATCGAGTATCTCCATCCCCGGCACAAGATACCTACGCGCGACCGCTATAAACTGCGGCCCGGCTTCAGCCCTCAGGATGCCCTGCTGGCGATCGTCGTGGTAAATTAACCATTCTAACCGGGGCCGACTGTTTCATATCAAAGTCAAGAGCTCCAGAACAAACTACTCGCAGGAATCAAAACAACCAACCGGCAGCCACACCTGTTTGCCACCCAGCTGAAGAGCTGTTACAATAATCCCCATGAGTACAAGCGAGCATAGCTGCAAAATTATCGCCCTTGTCGGTCTGGCCGGTAGCGGCAAAAGTTCGGCGGTCGAATATTTGACAGAAAAAGGATTTCCAAAAATTTACTTCGGTGGCGTTATTTATAAAGCCATGGACGAGGCTGGAATTGAAAAAACTTGGGACAATCAACAACAATTTCGCGAAGAAATTCGTCGCCGCGAAGGCAAAGATTTCGTAATCAAACGCGTCATAAAAAACATCCACGATTTAATAAACGCTGGGCAAAATAAAATCGTTTTAGACGGATTATACACTTGGAGTGAATATAAATTCCTTAAGCACGAATTTCCTGGACAAGTTGTCGTTATTGCTATTGTTACGCCGAAATACCTCCGTTATCAACGAATGGCTAAGCGCATAGAGCGCCCAATGCAGCCACACGAAGTCGATCAGCGCGACTGGTCAGAAATCGAGAATTTGGAAAAAGGTGGACCAATTGCTATTGCTGATTATTTCATCATTAACGACGGCAGCCTCGAGCAATTACATCAAAAAATAGACGCCGCAACTCACGACGCCCATTTTTGTAAATCGCCCGAACAGTGTTAATTAGTCCAGATATTCGTAAAGTTTTTTCGCGTCTTTGTGCTTGCGAAGTTTTGCTAGCGCCTTAGCTTCAATCTGACGAATTCGCTCGCGCGTAACCGCAAATTCCTGACCAACTTCTTCCAAAGTATGGTTTTTCCCATTATCCAAACCAAAGCGCATTCGAACAATTTTCTGCTCGCGATCGCTCAAACTTGATAGAATTTCCTGAACTTGCTCTTTTAACAATTGATTTGAAGCGGAATCTTCTGGCGAAACCGTATCTTCGTCAACGATAAAATCTTGCAAAACTGAATCGTCATCTTCACCGTCACGACCAACACCAGCGTCCAAAGAAGAAATGTCTTGCTTGATCTTAATAACATATTCAATTTTCTCTGGTTCCATATCCAGCTCTTTAGACAATTCTTCAATTGTCGGCTCACGGTTCAATTCCTGTGTCATTCGTCGCTGAGTACGCAGCAATTTATTGATCGTTTCCACCATGTGAACTGGAATACGAATCGTTCGCGCTTGGTCAGCAATCGCACGCGTAATCGCCTGACGAATCCACCAAGTCGCATAAGTCGAAAACTTAAATCCCTTATCCGGATCAAACTTTTCAACCGCACGCAAAAGTCCAGTATTTCCTTCTTGAATCAGATCTAAAAAGTCCAAACCACGACCCGAATATCGCTTAGCAATCGACACCACCAAACGCATATTCGCCTCAGCCATCTTATCCTTGGCCTTCTTATCGCCTTCAACAATTCGGCGCGCCAAGTCCATTTCTTCTTCAGCGCTAAGTAGTGGAATTTTACCGATTTCGCGCAAGTACAATCTGACTGAGTCATCCGACACGTCATCCAAATATTGCCCAGTTGTCAACGAATCCAAATCTTCCGATTCTTCTTCGTCTATAAGTGTTGGATCAAAATCATCATCTTCGTTTAAGTTTACTGGCTTCGTCGTGATATCGTCGCTCACATTTTCTCCTTAATCAGATTATTTAAGCTCTGGCGCAAATTCTGAGACAAAACCTCATCGCCCGACGCCTCGGCCTCTCTAAGCTGCGTTAATAATTGATTCTTTTTGTTTTCGCGATGTTTGATTGTTATCTGTCTGACTAGCCGAGCCATCTCTTCGTCCAAGCTTTTTTGCTCCCAATTGGCGTAACGACTTTCACTTTTCAACTGTACTATTTTCACATACTGTTCGATTTTTTGCAAGCCCAGCGGAACCTCGCCCAAATCCGCGTCTGGATTCTTCCGCAAATAGCCAATCAATTGCCGCGCGTTATCATCGTCCAACATTTCGCCAGAAACCACCGCCAACCAACGCCGCACGGATTTTTCACTCGCTGCCAGCCCCGCCAGCATATCCTCAGTTTCATCCTGGACTGGAGTCGGTTTTTCTTTCTCAATTTTCGCCTTTTTCAATTGATGTTCAGCAACTTTTTCATTCGACAATTTTGCCTTCAGCGCGGTAATTGATGCGCCAGTTTTTTCAGAAATCACCGACAAATAATGCTCTTGTTCCACCGGATCTTTCAAGCCTCGGACAATTCTCAGCGCAATGGTCGAAAATCGCCGTTTACCTTCCGCTGACTTCAAATTCTCCATTTCCGCGTATCTGGCAATCACCCAATCCACCGCTGGCTGAGATTGGTCAATCGCCGCTTGCCAAAGCGCTGGATCTTTTTGGACCAATTCGTCTGGATCTTTGACGCCATCAGGTAAGCTCACCACTTCCAATTCCACGCCGACTTCCTGCGCCAAATTGATTGCCCGCTCCGTTGCGTTAACTCCCGCTCGATCGCCATCAAACGCCAAGCGAATCCGCCCTGCCAATCGACTAAGCGACTTCAAATGCCGTGTCGTCATCGCCGTGCCAGAGGTCGCAACTACGTTTTTGACGCCCGCTTGATGACTACTAATCACATCCAAATTACCCTCAACAATCACCGCTACATCGCTTTTTCGAATCGCCTCCTTGGCTTGATGCAAACCAAAAATATGTCGCGATTTATCGAATAACAGCGTTTGCGGCGTATTTAGATATTTTGGCGCGCGCGGATCGTCATGAATAATTCTGCCCGTAAATCCCACAACTTCGCCATTGCCGTCACTCAACGCCACCATCATTCGCCCACGAAACAAATCGCCACCAAACCGATTCGACAAGCCAGCATCCGCCAATTCCTGCCTAGAAAATCCTCTTTTTTCCAATGCTTTCGTCAACGTGTCGCCATTCTCCGGCGCATAGCCAATCAAAAAATCACCAATTGTTTGACGATTTAATCGCCGTTTTTTAACCACATAATCTAGAGCTAGTGAATTTTTTACCAAATTCTGCTGATAAAAATTAGCTGCTAATTTAAGAGCTTCCCTAGCCCTGGCGCGACGCTTGGCTGTTCGTCCATCGCCGTTAGAAAACAAAGTCAGATCAACGCCCGCCTTCCGAGCCAAATGCTCCAGCGATTGACGAAAATCCATTCCTTCCACCATCATCACAAACGTAAAAATATCGCCGCCTTTTCCAGAAGAAAAATCGTGCCAAATCTGCTTTTCTGGGCTAACCATAAAGCTTGGGGTTCGCTCGTCGGTAAACGGACTTAAACCCTTCAAATTGCGCCCCGCTCGCTTCAACTGAACATACTCGCCAATCACATCCTCGATGTTCAGTCGCGCCCGTACTTCTTCTTTGGCATCATTCATATTTTTATTATATCACTCTTTACCTCTGTTATTGTTTGTGGTTAAATAGAAATATGTATCCTGACAATTTGAATAACCAACCTCAAGGTATCGATTATCTGAATCAAATTGCCACACCTCCGCCAGCGGAAGGTTTTGATAAAAAAACCAAAATCATCATCGCTATTTTGAGTTTTATCGGCTTGATAACCCTGATCGCGATATTCGTTTTTTCACAAGATTCTATGCCAAACGCCAACCCGTCACAAGTTGCAGCGCGTGTTAATAAGCTACTCACTATTTCCAAAAAATACAATAATAAGTTCCGCTCGACCAGTTTACAGACTACCAATAGCTCTCTGGTTGCAGTGCTGACCACTGCGAATGCCTCAATGGGTGAAGCACTTCAAGCAACCGGCATCAATTATAAGGAGAAACAAAAAGACATCCTCGCTCTAGATCCGTCAGAAAAATTAGAGAAAAAATTGGACGAAGCTCTTCTGAACACGCAATTGGATATTACCTACGCCCATGAGATGAACGTGCAAATAACAGATACAATCAACATGATGAAAAAGGTATATAAATCCACCAAGTCAAAAAAGATGCGCGAATGGCTAGTAAAAACTGCTGGCGATTTAGAGAATATTCAGAAGCAGATCAATCAAATTATTAAGGCAGATTAAGCTTCCGAGACTAATCGATAGCTCAACCTCACCAAATCAAAGACCTCTTCGTCAGTCAATTGACCTGAACAAATAATTGTATTCCAATGTTTCTTGTTTAAGTGATAGCCTGGTAAAACCGTTTCGTACTTTTCTCGTAAATTCTGCGCCAACAACGGATCGCATTTTAGGCTTACTCTGAGCGGCTTTGAACCTTCCGTCACCAATGCCACCATTTTCCCCGCACCGTCATTATCTCTACCAAATTTATACACCGCAACATCCTCGCCAAATGGATAATCCAGCCATACACCCGGCAAACTCAGGATAAATTCTTCAAATTGTTTATGTGTCATACCTTTACCTTTTTCAAATAATATTCAAGTTCCATAATGCTGCCGCGGATGTCTTCCAGCGCTCGATGATCTTCTGGCTTGGCAAATTTCTTACCGTATTTACCTTCAAACACCACCTTCCACGCGCTCACATCCAACACGCGATAATGTAGTTTTTTTGACAACGTCGGCCACCATTGATCAATGAATCGACGATCCTGATGAATTGAATTACCTGCTAGCAAAATCTTCGTTTCACCTGCAAAATGCTCATCACAAAACGCCAACAATTCGCGTTCTATTTCCGCCAAAGGCTTGCCCGATTCATTCTGCTCCTCCAGCCCGCGTCGCGCTTCCGGATGCTCATTCCAAAAACCAGCATTTCGATCTAACAGCTTAGCCAGCTTTTCCGAATCGTGACGAACAATTCCTTCATACGTCGCAATTTCCTTAAAATCCCAATCAGTCACAATTGCCGCCACTTCCAAAATCTCATCACGTACTGGATCCAATCCAGTCATCTCCAAATCCACCCATAAAATCTTTTTCGCCTTACTCATACTATCTATTATACACTCGTTATCTGTTTATCTGACCATAAAAAGCTTCTTGCTGTTCGCTCGTTAACACATTCTGCACTTCAGCCCAAACCTTAGCCTCCGCCTCATGGACATTGTGACTATTTACCGCAGACCCGTCTAGGACCTGATGCAATTGACCCTTGGTGATAACTCGCTGATGTTGTAAATCAAACAATACTCTTACTTGTTTATTAGCCTTGTTTTTCATTGCGTCCACTATCAGCGCGATTTGCTCATCTGTTATGGCGGGGATTTTTTGCTGCCGCTCTGGACCGAGTATCAGCGAGCCGACTTTCGGCCGCGTCACACGAACCAAGTCACCATTAGGAGCAACTCTATCACCAAGGGATTCAGACACAGCGCTGCTACTCAAGGCTTGAGCAACTTGATCCTTAGTTACTGGCAAAATTGTATTGAGGGTGTATCGACGACCATCATGCGCATCATACCACCACGGTAAAGCCACTACCAACTTCAGCGCCTCCATTCCCATGCGTCGCGCTAAGCTGTGCGAACTAATTTCATAGTCAGAAATACCACGTTCGCCGGTGTGAATGTTCGTGTATTGGTTGACTGTTGTTCGTCCAATGCGCCGACTACCAGCTTTGGCATACAATAATTCCTGAAACCCGCGCACCAAAGCCACTGATATATTGTGTCTTTCCTCGCTGTTTAGTTCACCCATGTCGATATCGTTTGGATTAACCGACAGACGCCGACATATTTTACTAAATTGATAGTGAATATTATCCGCCTTATTGGGATCAATACCATTAGTCAGGTAGACATCATTGTCAGTACGACAGCCGTCATAAATCTCTCTGGTTTTCAAAAAAGCATCGTATTCGGCAAAAAAGTCATCTGTTGTATCGGGGCTGACAAATTCCTGGAACAATTCCTTTGGTTGATGCCAGGCGGCAAAGCCACCACCCGAGACGGAGGCTGCCATGGCCGATAATGCCAACACTTCACGTAAGCTTCCCCCATTCTTAATCATTTCTGCTAATGACCGAGAAAGTTCTGGCGACAATGGTAAACTATCCATAAACTCACCAATTTTTGTGATCTGCCCCTCTCCATCAATTGCTTCCAGGGTTTCCAGCAAATCGTACGACTCTTGAATAACTTTTTTACTGGCAACAGGATGCATCAGGTATCGGTTCAGATCCTCAAAATCACCATTCAGATGGATAGCCGACAAAACGTTGCGCACAATATTCGTGTGATATATCTCCGGTGGAATATGCTGTTCACGGGACGCAATATCATAAAATCCTTTCAGCTCATCTGGCAAATAAATCTTATCGTAAGATATCGGACGAGCCAATACAAACTTAGCGCCATCAATATCACGACCGCCCCGCCCCGCCTGCTGCATCAGCTCTGCTTGAGTACACAATCGAGGCGGTAGCCCTTCTGCGCCTTCTTCACCAATCTCCTTACTCTTCGTCAGTCCATTTGACAGCACCAAATCGACCTCAGGGATGGTGATGCCAGACTGTCCAGCCGAGGTCGAAACGATGATAAACGACTCGTCTTCTGCTGGTTTGGCAGTAAAAATCTCTCGGCGCGCAGCTTCTGATATGCCAGAATGTAGTTTGAAAAATCGTATTTTCCCGGATTGATGGCGAGTATGACGTTTGATTGACGCAATGGTCTCATCAATACTCCTCACACCTTCAACAAAGATTAGTGATTTTTTCGAGTCCTTACCATATTCAAGGTAGGCTTCGGATACGGTATTCACCTTATCTTCTTCAATATCAATATCATGCGGCCGACCCTTAATGGTTACGACTGGTAGTTCTGACCCATTAATATCTTCGTACATCGCCTGAGAAACTTCTGTATCAGGCGTGGCACTAGAAAAAGCCATATGCCATTTGCCGGTATTCTCTATCGATTTTGCCGCCAGAGCGGTAGCAAATTCCATCTCCAAATTGGCTTCATGTATTTCATCAACCAGGATAAGCGTCTTCTCGTCCTGCCAGTCGCTAGAAAAATTGTTCCAGCTTTTTCGTAAACGTTGCTGGAGTCATGAAACAGAGCCTAGTGTCCGGCGTCGCTTCAGTGGCACGTCCGTGAATCTTGCCCACCAAGTGATTAGGATATTGTTCGCCAAGCTGTTCACGCAAACTCTTCTCGACATATTCAGTAACATTATCGACGATAACCCGCCGCGGCATCAACACCACGACACGATCAAACCGCTCCAGTGCATACTGAGCGGTTTGTGTCGTTTTACCACTACCCGTCGGTCCGCACAGCCAGGATATTTTACTTTCCGATAATGTGTCTAATATCTCTGCTTTGTGCTTATATGCAGGTAGTTTTTTGTCACCAAGATCATAGTCAGCAAAAGGAGTTTCCGGTAGTTTACTGTACCGTTCCCGCAATTCTTTTAAACGCTGTCGCCTCTGTTCGGGCGGTTCACCATAACTATACGACGGTTGACTGGGTCTTTCAATATTTCGACTCAATAAATGACTACTGCTAGGTTCTTGCGATCTACGTAAATAGCTCGGACGCCGAACTCCATCTTTCACACTACTCTCTCCTTTATACTCACATTGTAGATAGGAGAAAGTAAAATAGCAAACGTAAGCGTCTTAGCTTTTTCTTGTCTAGTTTGTCTAACTTAAAAAACGAATATTTGTATAGCAAATCGCAATTCGTATTACACTGCCGCCTCCCTTTTGCATTTATGTTATTTTTCAAGCGCGCTATGATACACTGGTATCATGACCAAACGTATTCTCCTCAAACTCTCCGGCGAACAACTTCAGGGCGAATTCGCCAGCGGCTTTGACCCAAAACGCGCTCGCTGGATTGCTGAGCAAATTCGACCAGCGCTGGATGACGGTGCTGAAATTGTAATTATGGTTGGCGGTGGCAATTACGTTCGCGGCAATCAAATCATCGGTCACGGCATCCAGCCCGTATCTGCCCATAATATTGGTATGCTCTCGACATTAATGAATGCCATTGCTCTGGCTGACGTATTAAATGACGCAGGGTTGCCAACTCGCGCATTGTCCACAGTCGAAGTGAATCAATTTATTGACCATTATACGTTCCGACGTGCCATTAGCCATATTAAGAAAAACCGCATCGTAATCGTGGCGTGCGGCACTGGCAGACCGTTTCTGACTACTGATACCGCAGCGTTAAATCTAGCACTGGAAATGCAATGCGACGCCGTGATTAAAACAACGAAAGTCGACGGAGTTTATGACAAAGATCCTATGAAATTCCCTGACGCCGTAAAAATTGATCATTTATCTTACCAAGAAGCCCTGACAAATCCTAACATTGCTGTTATGGATAAGGCGGCAATTGGACTAGCTATGGACGAACATATTCCAGTTGTAATTTGTGATTTGCTCACAGACGGAAATATTCTCCGCGCAACCCGCGGAGAATCGGTAGGCACGCTTATTAGTTAAGCGATTAGTCCTTTTTCTTGTCTAATTTATCGAGTTTCAAGAAGTGAACAATTGCATATACAACAAATGCAACGGCTATCAACGTAATCAGTGAGCTAATAAACGCACCGTATAAAAACTCACCCCTACGTCCAGCAATTTCAACTGTGAATGAAGCTGATTGCAATCCTTGCTGAGAGCCAACGATCAACTGTACTAGCGGATCGATAAACGCCGTCACCAACTTTTTAACCGTATCGCCAGCTGCAGTACCAATTGCCAAACCTACAGCCAAGCCAACAACACCCTGCTCGCGAATAAAGTTTACAAATCCAGCCATGTGAGTGTCTTTTATCACTGTACCCGCAATTTTCTTCTCCTTAATGGCAGCAATTTTTTTAGCAGCTTTAATGCTCTTGGGGGTCAATTTTTTAGCTGATTTATCAACACTAGGTTTTGCCATAATAAATTCTCCTTTTATTATTTATTATTGGATATTATATCTTATTTGGTGCCACGATTCCCAAAATAGCCAGTCCAGCTTTAAGAATGTCGGCGTAAATTGCCACGATTCCTACGCGATGTGCCTCTTTGTCACTGCCAATAACCTGATTTTTCTCGTAATATCGATTAAATTCTTGCGCCAATTCGAACAAGTACGTACAAATGTGATGAGGCTCCAGACTTTCCTTAGCGCGATCAACCACGTCCACGTACTCACTCAATTTTCTGACCAGCATCTTATCTTCGTCAAACAACTCTGTCGGAAAGGCAATTTCTTTGTCGGATTTAGCTAAAATACCTCGCGCTCGAGCATGGGCGTATTGCAAATAGCTTCCCGTATTTCCCGTCAAACTTACCGCGTCGTTAATATCAAATATGACGTCGCCGCCGATCTTCACTTTCAAGAATTGATAACGGAGTGCGCCAGCAATCACATCATCAGTTGGTTCGCCGCCAGCATTTTCAATTGCCTTCTTAAACTCATCAAACAGCCAGCCAATTGTAACAACTTCACCCGTTCGCGAACTCATTTTCCCAGTCGTCAATTTAACCAAGCCAGTCGCATAATTGAACAATTTTCCCTTCAAGGCTGGAATCGACAATTCACTAGCCGCAATCACGCCGCGGAAGTATGCTGCTTGCTCCTCGCCATTTACTGTAATTGACAAGTCCAAATTCGGGTAGTCCTTATACTTCAACTGGATCAATCCCATATCATGCGCCCCATAAAGACCATTGCCGTGAGATCCAATAAACACGTTGTCGAACGCGCCATATTTGCTACCCTTAAAAACATACGCACCGTCAGATTTGGTAAACACCTCTGGAGTTTTTTCTTTAATCAGAGATTTGCCTAATTCTTCAGTTTCGCTCTCAACATAACGTCGCTCAATCGGCACGTTTCCAAGTCGCCCAACATTAGAGTCAATTTCGTCAAAACTCCAACTTTTACAGATTTTGTAAACTTGTTTATATAGCGGATCATCCAGGACGAATGACTGCTTGGCTAGTTCATCAATTTCTGCCTTTGCCTCTGGAGATTCTTTCGCCGCACGCGCACCTTCAACGTACATGCGACTCATAAATTCATTTCGCTTATCGGCTGGGATTTCGTTCAATTTATTTACATCGCCGTCAATCTCACGCAAAATCGCCCACATACTTTTACCGACATGTGTTCCGACATCACCGTGATAACTCACTCGATGCACAATTGCGCCATCAACCGCCAACAAATTAGCCATCGTGTCCGCCAAAATCGCATTCAAAGCGTGCCCGATATGCATAGCCTTAAATGGATTCGGGCAATTAGTTTCAATTACAACCGTCTGACCAGTGCGCTTCGTCGTTGGCTCTTTTTTCAAAGAATTTAGAACGGATTGATCACTCAGTTTTACATTGATAAAACCTGGACCAGCCACGCTTACTTCGCTAAACTCTTCTTCTTTACGCAGATTCTCAGCAATCATCTCCGCAATTTCACGCGGATTCTTCCCTAGCGGCTTAGCCAATTGCAACGCCACATTTGTAGCAAAGTCACCAAACTTCGGATCAGGACGCGTTAATTGTACCGATATATCTTGATCAAAAAGTTGCTTCACTACTTGAGAAATAATCTGTTCCATACTGTCCAGTATACAACAGAGGTGGATTATTATCTAGCTAAATCCCTACGCTGTTTCGTCAAGCTCTTCCAGTTCCAGACTTAATTTCGTCGCCGAACTTGGGCTAGATCCTTTCACGTGTTGCAATACGTAAGTCAATGCCGACATATCGTCTCGACTCAATACGCCTTCGGTAAGTCCGTGAATATCTTTTTCTTCAGCCATTTTATTCCTTTTTGTTTTAATTTTTTATACAGTAAAATGATATCACATTATTTTTATTTTGTCAATAACTAGAGCCTTGCGACCACTTACTAGACTTTACTTTTGTCTGATCGACGCTTATATTCTTCTGCTATGACCCTACCTATTTCGCTGTCTTTTAAGTACTCTTTACATGATGATAATAAACGCTTGGATGCATCAGAATCCTTCATCTTTAGCGCCTTTCTATATGAGTTACTAAACGCTGCAAACATACCATCCTCATCTTCCATGACTCTGATAGTAAGTTTCTTATCCTCTGACGATACGTAAACAAATATCAGGTCTGCGCCAGATTTCAATGCCGTATGAATCGCCGCAGAGCCCATTTCACTGCGAGGCTTTCGACCTACTGAGTCATCCGCTGAATATCCAGCCAAAACCAAAGATCCACCATCCTCAACAAATTTAACTGCTTCTTCGTAATGGTCTGTTGAAAAGTGAACTGGTTTTTTACTCTTTTTATCTACCCATTCATATGGCACACCAAAAAAGTTTTTAGCGCCAAACGCAAGATACTGTATAGCCTCTAGGTTGATTCCGCCAACGCCCTTCTTAATCCAATCTCTATTAGTCGACGCTACGCCAATATTAATTTTGTTCAACAAAGACGCTAAGTAACTAGCCGTAGGAACATCCTCTCCATTGAAATGTGTTGGCGCTATAACACTTCCCTTACCTTCTTCTTTAGCCCTTTTAGCGGCTTCAATTAAGATATCTTCGCCAATTATTTCAACTTCCTTTTTGCCATGCATTAAGCCCATCAACAGCTTAAGTCCGGAGGAAAGCCGAACGTCTGTTTCTGGCAGTCCCAACTCTTCTCCAGCTGCCTCAAGTTTTTCTACCGCCGAATTGTTAGTTAGTCCAAAAGGCTTGCTGTGCTTTTCTCGTTTACCACACATCCATTTCTTAAGAGAACCAAGCGCAACCGACAGAGAAAAACCCTCTCTCTGTGGCTTTGATTCTTTTACGTCAATATCAGACTCTTCAGTGATGTCTGGATAGAAAACTTTATTGAACAATTCTTGCTCTTCTGGGGTTGGGATAAATTTATCTATTCCTGCAGTCATTTTAACTATCTCTCCTTATTACGCAACTAACTCTCAGTTGTTTTTACGATATAGGCAATTATACAACATAATTGGCTATGTTGTCAATAGTAAAACGCTGTTCGAAACTCTATTCGCAACCGTCACAAATAGTCAAACTTGCTGGGTCAACTGGTGCCGCAACAGTGCCGTTCGACTTTGCTTGATCATCAGCCGCTTCTTGTGCCGCTTTAAGAGCTGCGTCAATGGCACTCAATTTTTCTTCCAAAGTCATGTCATCAGTAATAATCTGATTTGCGTTCATTTTCATTTTCCCCTATATTTAGTAGTTACTTAACTAATTTTACGCTAGATATAGTGCTTATGCAATAAAATGCAGCCAATTGCCCGTTGTAGTTTTTTCATCAAGTTCACCAATTGGTGCAATGTATATTTGCGGATTTTGGCAACGCGGCATAAAATCAGCCAACTTCTCTTTATAAGCTGCCATTGCCGCCTCTTTCTCAGATTCTGGAAGTTCAGTCACATTAGTTTTTAAGAAAACTGCTCGCTTTTTATCATCCCAAACCACAAATTCCGCCTTACCGTTTCGAAACGCATTTTCTGAATGACGCGCAGTAGGTTCTGATATCCAAATTATAGAATTACCAAAACGCGCAAAGTGCAGCGGCGTTACCAAAGGAGTTCTATCAACATTCACCGTTGCCAACGCACCAACTTCGACTGTATCTAATATTTCTTTCGCTAATTCGTTCATATCATCAACTCCCATTACTTCGTGGTATTAACTTCGTAACTAGTGTTTGTACTTTCAAAGAAATTCACCAATTCCAGCGTATCGTTGGCAGCTGCCATCCATTTGGCTGGATTTGGCACGTTATATTCAGGCTCAAAACCTAGCTCTTGCAAGCGTCGGTCAGTCATATGCATAACATACTGATTGACATAATCAGCGTTCAATCCCAAAATTCCCTTTGGCAACATATCCTTATTGTAAGCCTTCTCAAGCTCCACCGCTTGCAAGATCAAGTTGCGAATTTCTTCTGCGAATTCCTGTGTTTGCAATTCTGGGTTCTCGTCCAAAATTGTCAAAAGTAGATTGATACCAAACGTCAAGTGAAGATTTTCATCGCGAGTAATCCAGTCCAGTAGTGAGCCAACATTGCGCAACAAATTACGCTGACGGAAACTCATGCCAACCATAAAGCCTGAATAGAACCAAATTCCCTCAAGCACAATGTTATACGCTACCAAAGACCTAACGAAGTCCTTCTTACCTTCCAGCGAATAAATATCCAAATTCGGATCAAGCATCACGTCCAAATGCTTATTCTGGAAGTCGGCCTTATCAGCCAATGACTTTTTGCCAAATCCCGCAGCGTAAATTTCCTCGCGATCAAACGGAAATGTCTCAATAATGTATTCAAATGTCATGAAGTGATTAGCCTCTTCCCACATCTGTTTTGACAAATATAGTTGAGCTTCCGCCGCGTTCACATATGGATAAATGCCAAACGCCAATGATTTGTTGATCAATAACTCGTTTGGATTCAAATAGCTAATAACCGTTTTCAATGCGTGCTTTTCGTCGTCTGACAATTTTTCAAAATCCGCCAAATCTTGCACCAATTGAACTTCGTTTGGAAACCACGTGTTAGCTACTGCTTGATTATAAAGATCATACGCCCAAGGGTAACGAATTGGGTGAAGTGATAATCCATCACGTAATCCTGAACCTAAAATTCCCATCTTAATCTCCTCCTTTATTTATTAATTTTCGCAAATCCAAATCCGCGCACTTTACTATTTGTACGGACTTTTTGCTCTGCAATTTTATCAACTGAAACTGTCGTCTGCTCCGACTGATGACGCGGCTTAACATGTAGATAATATGTCGTTTTCAAGCCACGCTTCCACGCTTCCGAATAAATCTTCACATATTCATCAATGTCTCGCGTCTCCAGGTACATATTTCGAGAAATCGCCTGGTCAACCCACTTCTGAGCCCTAGCTGCCACCTCAATAAACGCGTACGGACTGAGCTGGAAACTTGTTTTATAAACATCCTTGATATTCTGAGGAATACCGTCAATATCTTGAATATCGCCTTGCGCCGCAAAAATCTCATCCTTCAAATTGTCCCACAAACCAAGCTTCTTCAAATCGCGAACTAAATTATGGTTCACTTCCAAAAACTTACCATTCAGAGTCGAGCGACTGAAAATCTGCGCAAATTGCGGATCAATTCCAGGAGTCGTTCCCGCCACGTGACCAATGTTAGCCGTCGGCGCAATTGCCATAAGAGTCGCATTTCGCATTCCCTTCTTCACTTTCTTTCGCAAGCTATCCCAGTCCAGTCGTGTCTTTTGGTCTATTTTTACCTTCACACCGCGATCTTTTGATAGCTTATCAACCGTATCAATCGGAAGAATTCCCTTGCTCCAACCGCTGCCCGCAAATGTTGGATAGCTGCCCAATTCCTTCGCCAGGTCAGCCGATTGATCAATGGCGTGATAGCTAATGAACTCTGTCAATTGATCAACCAAATCGTACGCTTCTTTTGATTCGTAGCAATAGCCCAACTTTTCCAACACATCAGAAAGACCCATAATTCCCAGACCAATTGCTCGAGTTTGCTGATTCGAATGCATCGCTTCTGGAATTGGCGTTTGAGTGATGTCGCACAAATTGTCCAATTGTCGCACCGCCGCACGAGCCGCTTCTTTCAATCTATCCCAATCCCAAGTCTTATCCTCACTAAGGAACGCCGACAAATTGATACTCACCAAATTACACGTCGCAATGTTGTTTTTATCCTGCGGCAATGTAATTTCCGTACACAAGTTACTGAGGTGAATTGTGCCCGTATTGTTATTTAACGCACGCACGTTAATTGTGTCTTTCCAAGTTAGCCACGGATGTGATGTCGCCTGCAAGCTGGTCAAAATGCGCTTAAATTGCTGACGAGCTGGAACTTTATCAAACGTACGCAACTTCCCAGCTTCCGCCATCTTGATATATTCTTTATATCGCGCCGAAAATTCTTCGCCATATAATTCCGTCAAATCTGGAGTTTCCGCTGGATCAAACAAATACCAGTCTTGGTCTTTTTCTACTCGCTTCATAAATTCGTCAGAGATAAATACCGCGGTATTTGCAAATCTGGTTCTTAGATATGGGTCGCCAGAGTTTTGACGAAGATCGACAAATTGATCAAAATTCAGATGCCAGTTTTCCATATAAATTGCAGCCGCACCAGCCTTTTTCCCCTTACGAGAAACCGCAAAAAGCGCCGTATCAATCATCTTCATAAATGGAATTGGGCCAGTAGATTCAGTGTTGGTGGTTTTAACTGGACTGCCCGCTGCACGTAGCTTCGTAAAGCCAATGCCAATTCCGCCCGTGCCTTTAGCAATCCACATTGTGTCGCGAACAGCCTTAGCAATTGATTCCATATCATCATCGACATTAAGCAAGAAGCAGTTGCTAAGTTGTGGGAACGAACCGCCAGCGTTAACTCGCGTTGAGCCGCCCGGAACATATTCCAAATTGCTCATGTGATTATAAAACTCAATCGCCGCAGCTGTTGGGTCAGATTCGTTATAGCTAAGCCCCATAGCAATACGCATGTGCGTAAACTGAGGTGTTTCAATTGGTGAGCCGTTTTGCTTGCGAAGAGCATAGCGATTTTTATTAGTCACCACGCCCAAATATTTACTCAAATCATCACGTGCTGGATCAAGTTCCGCCGCCAGCTTTTTCAAGTCAAATCGACCGTCAGCCATGCGCTTATCCAGCAAACCTTCTTTTACCGCCGCCTTAACAAACTTCGGAAATTCGCGCGCATGAAGCTTTTTCAATTCTTCCGCCGTCTCATAATCGCCCAAAATCTGCTTATAGACAGTTTTCAATAATAATCGTGCCGCGATTTTATCATAGTCTGGATCGTCTTTAACATTTTGGAGCACCGTTTGAATAACCGCCTCATCCAATTGTTCGGTCGTAATTCCATCAAATAATGTCAATTGCAATTCAGTCGCAACTTGAACAACTTTAGAGATTTGGTCCGGCAAACCTTCGCACGCCTTTAAAATAGCCGTGTTAATTTTATTAGCATCAAACGGTTCTTTTGTTCCGTCGCGTTTGACTACGTTAATTTCTTTCACATACCCTCCTTAATTTCCCCTCTTAAAAACAAACCACCAACACCTCATCTGGTGGCCTGTCTTCGTAGCTTGTGTTTTTTGTTTATTTATGGGCTCGCTATATATATAGCGTACAATAATAACTATAGCCGCTATATCTAGTGTTTTGCAAGCTATTTAGTAAAAATTACAACCTATTTATTTCACGACCAGATGAGCCGCCCCTGTCTACGATTTTTCAACAAAACAATCTATAAAACTACCGAAATAAAATAGCCTATTTTAGATCTAGCGTTATTCTAGTTTTAGAATATAATAATAAGTAGAATAAAGCGAGGTAAAATGGATTATATTTCGGCAAAAGAAACGGCTGTAAAATGGGCTATTTCTCAAAGGAGAGTAGCTGCTCTATGTTCTGAAGGACGAGTTATTGGTGCTGTATTCGCCGGGAATACATGGATAATTCCACATAATGCCATTAAGCCACTAGACGCTCGGACAAAAGAAGCGTCATTAACCAGCACCAGAGCAAAACCTTTCTTAAAATGGGCTGGAGGTAAAGGACAATTACTCAAGGAGATCGAACAATATTACCCATTCTCCAAAGACACTACTATTACAAAATACGCAGAACCGTTTGTTGGTGGTGGCGCGGTTCTTTTTGATATTTTGAATAAGTTCAAACTTCAGGAAGTCTATATTAGCGACATCAATGCCGAACTAATAAACACATATACTGTCATCCGTGACGACATTGACGCACTATTAGGAGTCTTAAGACACTTTGAGAATAATTATTTAGCATTAGACAACGATGATCGCAAAGAAGTCTATCTAGCCAAGCGCGCACGTTTTAACGAACTTAAGTCCAAAAAAGAAAACAGAATTGAGCTAGCTGCCTTAATGATATTCCTTAATAAAACCTGCTTTAACGGCTTATATCGTGTAAATCGTAAGGGTGAGTATAACGTACCGATGGGTGCGTACAAAAAACCGATTATTTGCAACGAGCATAATTTAAAGATAGTATCCAAAAAACTACAAAACGTAAATATAGTATGCGGTGATTACAAGAAATCCGGCGACTTCATAGATAACAAAACGTTTGTCTATTTCGATCCGCCATATCGTCCACTAACTCCGACCGCAAGCTTCACTTCCTACACAGAAGGTATGTTTGACGATAAAAACCAATTAGAACTTGCGAAATTCATTCAAGAACTAGACAAAAAAGGCGCCAAGATAGTCGCAAGTAATTCCGATCCGAAGAACACTAACAAAGATGACAACTTCTTCGATAAAGCTTACGCAAAACAGAATATAAGGCGCGTATCCGCAACGCGTATGATAAATCGAAATAGCGACAAACGCGGAAAAATTAACGAATTATTAATATCAAACTTTTAAAGAGAGGAACAAAATGAAAAGGAATTTTAATGAATGGCTAGGGGGATTTCGAGAAAGCATTGCCGACTATGGCTACTATATCGACTTTCCAAAGATTTATAAAAACGTAGATGCTATCAAGATAGAACTAAATATCTTGAACACGCTTGTCGGCTCACAGAATATAGAGCAAGAGTTCGACAATCTTATCGCGAAATATCCAGAAACATTAAAATGTATTCCTATCTTGCTAGCGATTCGTTCTAACGAGATTTATGCTATAGATGAAGACGGTGAATATAACTATAACTTCAGTAAAATGAATTATTCCGCCGAACAATATAAAATCTTTATGCGAAAGACTGGTCTATTCGACCTTATCACGAATCATATTATCAACAACTTAGTAGATTATGCTACTGGTATAGAAACCGGACTAGATTCCAACGGTCGCAAGAACCGCGGCGGTCATTTAATGGAAAATCTCGTAGAAGGATTTATCCAGAAAGCTGGCTACGTCAAAGACAAAGACTATTTCAAGGAAATGAACCTTAGTAAAATTGAGAATAAGTGGCGCATTGATCTTTCTGCCATTTCCAACCAAGGCAGTACCGAAAAACGTTTTGATTTTGTAATTAAAACCAATAATAGCATCTATGGAATCGAGACTAATTTTTATGGTAGTCGTGGCTCCAAGCTTAACGAGACGGCTCGTAGCTATAAAACGCTTGCACTTGAAGCTAAGATGATAGATGGCTTTAAATTCGTATGGTTTACCGATGGAAAAGGCTGGAATAGTGCTAGAAACAACCTAAAAGAAACATTTGATATATTGGATGACATTTATAATATCAACGACCTTGAAAGCGGTGTGATAGAGAGATTTTAGTTTATATGTCCGACAAAAAGAAAGAGATAAAAAAATGGGAGCCAGACGATTTTGAGCTAGAAATGACCAGCGTCTGGAGTTTTCCTAATCGCGGTAACTGGGCTACCCACGATGCAAAATGGAGAGGAAATTGGTCACCGTACGTTCCAAGAAATATTCTGCTTCGCTATTCAAAAGAGGATGACTGGGTATTAGACCAATTCGCCGGTGGCGGCACCACATTAGTGGAGGCAAAATTATTAAACCGTAACATTATTGGAATGGACGTTAATCCAGTCGCACTTCAAAGATGTCGTGAAAAAGTTAAATTCAAACATGAGGGCGCAGACGGCATAGTTAAGGTGTTGAAATGTGATGCACGAAACTTAAAACCACTTCCTGACGAAAGCATCGACCTAATATGCACACATCCGCCATATGCAAATATCATCCACTACAGCAAAGACCAAGATATTCCACAAGATTTGTCAAACTTTAAAGTTAATGAATTTCTAGAACAAATGAAAAGTGTAGCATCAGAAAGCTACCGTGTATTAAAGTTTGGTAAATTCTGTGCAATTCTAATGGGCGACACGCGCCAAAAAGGTCACGTGATTCCGCTAAGTTTTAAAACAATGCGAGTATTCGAAGAAGCCGGCTTTACACTAAAAGAAATCGTCATGAAAGAACAACACAACTGCCGAGCAACCGGTTACTGGAAAACGAATAGCATAAAATATAATTTTCTTCTGTTGGCGCACGAATATTTATTTGTTTTTGAAAAGGCAAACTATGGCGGTCGATAAAAGAAAGCTTATTTTAAATGACTACTACCAAAGTAATTGCCTAGTGGAAAGAGCAGAAATTTTTGAAAATCTGTATCTAGGCAATAGTGGTTTTAATATAGAGCCATATCAACCAAGCTCTACAATAATCGAAATATACGAAGACACACCGAATGATTGCAAAGTAATTTTTGCGTGTATTCACGATCGACTAAACAAACTACTCGATTTTATGCATGAAAAAGTACGCAAAAATCGTCATTTCAATGCCGCACAAAGTCGGGAATTATCTTTGCTTATTAAAAGTGTTTTTTCCTTGGAAAAGAATCTGGATGAAGTGGGCGTAGGCGTAGAAATAAGAAAAGATTATGCAAACTGGATGTCTCGATGTCTTGAATTTCTACGGGATAGCGGTGGTAGCTATATTCCAAAAGAGCTTGAACTACCGGAAATAGAAAAATATGAGCCAGTTCTCTTGATAAAAGATGTAGTTACGGAAAAACGACTCAAAAATACGGAAGTAACCTTTTCAAGTCAATATCAGAAGGACCAATCGGAACTAATGCTAGCTATGATAAAAACAGATGCAGTAAAAGCCATCGGAATGGCAAAAGAATATATTGAGACCTGTCTTCAGGGTATACTAGACAGCAAGATAGAAGAGGATGTTAACAAATTATCAATAATACAATTGATGTCAAAAGCTAGAGACTACTTCAAATTAAATAGGTCAGAGTTAAAAGAAATTAGAGCTATTATCAGCGGTCTATCTCAAATCGTGAACGGAATCGCGGAACTACGAAATAATAAAGGCAGTGGACATTCCCATACTAGCAAAATACCAAAACCGACAGCTATCGAAGCAAGGCTGGCGGTAGATGCCGCAATAACTATAGTCAACTTTTATTCGGAATTATCCCTGAAACAATAGTAATCCAAGTCCTTGCCAATATAATCTAACGAACAGACTAAATTTATCTCAGAGTCAATTAAGGTTAGACTTTGTAAGGTTTTTGATACCATTCTCGACTAGTGTAATTCCAAAAACACACTTGGCGGAAGGAGAGGGATTCGAACCCTCGAACAGATTGCTCCGTTACACGCGTTCCAGGCGTGCCAGTTCAACCACTCCTGCACCCTTCCTTGTTGATAATTATACCACAACTTTATTGCCCCTTATGGTTGCACTTACTGACGTTCATTCTCTATAATAAGTCAAAGATGAAAGAAACTATTCCACCACGCATTAGGCTTGTTAATGTCACCAAAAAATTTGGCTTTGGTGATGCTGAGATTCGCGCCTTAGATAACGTCGATTTAACCGTTAAAAAGGGCGAGTTTATTGCTATTATGGGACCAAGCGGTTGCGGAAAAACTACTTTATTAAACACCCTTGGACTATTAGATCAGCCATCAGAGGGCGAATACTATCTGGATGATGTCGCTGTCGACAATCTCAGCTCGCGACGACGCGCTAAAATCCGCTCCAAACACATCGGCTTCGTTTTCCAGAATTTCAATCTTATTCCTCGCCTGACTGTAATTGAAAACGTAGCGTTGCCGTTAACGTATAAAGGACTCGGGAAAGTTAAACGACTCCAGGAAGCTAGCCGCATTCTGAAAACTTTTCATCTGGGACAGCGTGAATATTATATGCCACATCAATTATCAGGCGGTCAGGTTCAGCGCGTAGCAATTGCCAGAGCGTTGGTTAACAGTCCGTCAATTATTTTAGCCGACGAGCCAACAGGAAACTTAGATAGCAAATCAAGTCATCTCATTATGGAAGAATTGTCTGACCTACATCGTCGCGGCAACACTATAATTATGGTTACTCACAACCCAGAATTGACTCATTACGCCAGTCGCGTCATCACTATGTTGGACGGAAAAATCGACACTGACGAGCATAAGGAAAAGCGCAAGTTCACTAAGAAGCTAATTGTAGACGATGAAAAAGAAGAAAAACCTAAGAAGCAAAAATCTTCAAAGAAATCGAGGGCGAAAAAATCGTGAAAATATTAGTAAAAAATCATTTTGAGAACGCTACTCAGGCGCTACGAGCTAATCGTGGACGAACATTTTTGACAATTGTAGGCGTAGCTATTGGTATTGCCAGCATTACCATGGTTCTATCTCTAACTGGCGGATTTAATCACCTATTCGGCGACAATTCCAACCAGTCATCCACTCCTGTTGCCATCGTTAAGTCTGGCAATCAAAAAGCCGTCCCGAATCTGCTGACCGAATCCGACAACACGACGACAGTCAACACATTGACTGAAACGGACGCCAGGGATATAGGAAAAATTGCCAATACGAAAGCCGCGCCAATTGCCTTCCTACACGCCGAGCTGCGCGCCCGCGAAGGTAAAGTCGATATCCAAAACGCCGCGTTAATCGGCAGTACGGAATCGCTAAAAGACGTCGCCAATTTGCAAATTGCTACTGGGCAGTTTATTAACGACATCGGCGGAGTTGTCGTCGGTCAGCAATTGTCGGTCGATTTGTTCGGCACCGAAAAATCCATCGGAAACGTTATTTACATCCGAAATCAACCATTGACCGTTGTTGGCGTGTTGAAGAATATTGAAAATCCAGCCAGTTATTTGGACGTGAATTTTAATAACGCCGCGATTATTCCATTGTCCGTGATTAAAAAATTCACTCAAGGAACGCCGCAAATTCAGCAAATCATCGTAACTACCAAAGATCATAAAAATCTCAATTCAGTCATAAAATCGGCTGACGATATTTTGAAGAAGAATCATGATAGCGATAAGAACTATCGAATCGTTTCCGGCGAAGAGATAAACGAGAAGAAGTCTAATGTCGCGAGGTTTCTCTCGATAATCTTAACTGTCATAGGTATTATTTCTCTGTTAATCGGTGGAATAGGCGTTATGAACGTGATGCTTGTCAATGTCGCCGAGCGCCAGCGTGAAGTCGGCGTCAGACGAGCCGTCGGCGCCACAGGCTGGGACATCATCAATCAATTCCTAATCGAGGCAGCGATCATCGGATTCCTCGGCGGAATATTGGGCTACGGATTAGGCTTGGCGGGAGCTTATATTGCCAGCTTATACTTGCCACTCACGCCTTATATTTATTGGCAAACAGCCGTCTTATCAATTGGACTATCCATAATCATCGGCGTAATTTCTGGCGTATATCCAGCAGCCCGCGCCACCAGACGCGACCCAATCGAATCTCTACGATATTAAATTAGCTAAGTTCCGCTTTCAATTTTTCAACCAACTGAACTGGACCAGGATTGACTCCATTGAGAATGGCTGTGTAAATACTAGCCGCGTCAGCCAACACCAAGCCCCACAGCAATTGTTCCATAAGCGTCTTTCCTCGAAGCTCCAGTACGTGCGCCTTTGGTCGCTTGCCGCTCAGCAAACGATCGCTAAGCTCCATTCGCTCGCGGATTCTGTCCCGCTCCAAATTGCTACGAATATCAAAAACCGTAAACGGCTTCTCTACTGGATGCGACGACCAGCCGATAAATTCATTGTGATTAAATTCTGGATATTGATTCGAGAACGCCAAATTCTTCGCTGATTCATTCCAGCTAATTTTCCACTTATACGCCAGCGGCCAAGTTAATTCACCACCAAAAACAACCAGCGTCTTGCCAATTGTTAATTTCGCAATCTGCTTCGCCAAATTATCAGCTTCTGGCGTTTTAGCTGTCCAATTAGATATCTCGCCCGCCAACCAATCAGCGCTATTTTTCACCTGATCATACAAATCATTATCAATCACCCAAAAATGCTGTAACAATTTCAACAATCCTCGCAGATGATAAACCGTCGACATTCGTGGCTGCGCGCCAGCTGGAACTTGAGCGTAAGTTACACTGTCATTATTCGCTCGCTCAATCAACGCTCCGCCAGTCGACATAGCCGCCAAACACACCTTCTTCTCCAATGCTTGCTGATAACAACTCAGAGTCTCCTCAGTATTACCCGAATGACTAACCGCAATAACCAACGTTTCCTCGCCTACAAATCCTGGCAAATCATAACCCTTCACCACTTCAAGCGGAATATGCAACCAGCCCGCGGTCAAAACTCGAACCATATCAGCCGCCAAAGCCGAACCGCCCATTCCCGCGATCACAATATTCTTAAAATCTCGACGCTGATTCGCACCTTCGTGGATCGATACTTCATATCGAGCTTGTTCTGGAATATTCAAAACGCCGCTTAAAACGTCGCCTGGATCATATTGTTTTATCACATTCATATCATCTAACATCTTGCGCTCCTTGATTAACTCATGTTATAGTGTAACATATATAAGCTTAAACAATTTAATATATAAGGTGGGTTATAATGGATTCTCAAGCTAATCAATCATTCAGTGACGACCAAGAACTGGCTAAGGTATTAGCTGGCGTGTCACAAGGTACAGACAATAATTTACAATTCGAAGAAACAAATGCTACAGCTTCACCTGTAATTAATCCTGCAACCATCTCACCGGATCCTGTCGCTACAGACCAGAACGATGAGCCTGCTATTGATATAGCGAAGCCTGCCACTCCAGAGCCAGTTGTGCCAACTCCAACAGTCAGCACACCAGCTCCAGCTGCAGCCGCAGATCCTGCGCTTGATACGATTAAGCAAACTGCCTTGAACGAGCTGCGTCCATTAGTCGACAAGCTAGATGTTTCTCCAGAGGAAAAGTTTGACACTTACCTGCTACTTCTTCGCTCTACGGACGATAAAACTCTGATCGCACCAGCACACGACGCTGCCGTAGCTATTGTTGACGAAGCTCGCCGCGCCCAGGCTCTACTGGATATCATTAAAGAAATCGACTATTTCTCAAATCCTCGTTAAGTCATTTCTCCAAAATAAAAACCCGCCATTTTCGGCGGGATTTTTATTGCTCGGGGCAGATTTACATCATACCCATTCCCGGCATACCGCCAGGAGCAGCTGCAACCTCAGCCTCTGGAATATCAACCACCAAAGCGCCCATAGTTGCCGCAGTTGACGCAATTGACACCGCGTTTTGAACAGCTTCTTTAGTCACGCGAGCTGGATCAATAACACCAGCCTTCTTCACGTCAATCAGACCATCTTCTGGTTTCATAACGTTAACGCCGAATCCAGGTTTGCCAGATTCAACTTGAGCAAGCAGCGCATCGGCATTCAAGCCAGCATTTTTCATAATCTGTAGGAACGGTTGCTTCAGAGCGTCTTTTAGGATTTGTCGACCAACCGACAAACTATCCGCGCCGCTAACTTTTAGATTGCCAGCCAAATTGACCAAAGTTACACCACCACCAGCGACAATTCCCTCAGCCAAAGCCGCCTTAGTAGCCGCCACGGCGTCATCAACGCGGAATTTCTTTTCATCAATTTCAGTCTCAGTCGCGCCACCAACCTTAATAACCGCAACCTTGCCAGACAATGCCGCAGCGCGCTTGTCGAATTGCTCTTTTTCATACTCACTTGAAGCATTTTCTGAAAGCGACTTAATCTCAGCAATTCGCTCCTTCACACCTGAAGGCTTGCCCGCGCCTTCGATAATTGTCGTTTCGTCTTTTCCGACAATCACCTTGCGCGCCGAGCCCAAAACTTCCAAGCCTGCGTTTTCGAATGTCAATCCGTGATCTTCAGAAATCACAGTCGCGCCAGTTAACACAGCGATATCACGAAGAACATCTTTACGACGATCACCGAAACTTGGCGCCTTAACGGCTACGGTGTTGAATACGCCCTTCAGCTTGTTCAGAACCAAAATACTCAATGCTTCGCCTTCAACTTCGTCAGCAATCAAAACCACGTCTTTCTTACCACTTTGTGCCAATTTTTCCAACATTGGCAAGAATTCCTGCACGCTAGAAATCTTCTTGTCGGTGATTAGAATTGCTGGCTTTTCGTACACAGCTTCCTGGCGACCCGCGTCAGTAACGAAAAACGGACTCACCCAACCCTTGTCCAAGCTAAAACCTTCAACAACTTCAGCTTCCAGCTCCAAACCTTGACCAGCCTCAACAGTAACCACGCCGTCTTTACCAACTTTCTCAATAACGCCAGCAATCAATTTACCGATTTCCGCATCGCCCGCCGAAATCATAGCGACTTCAGCCACGCGATCAGACTTGCCTTCAATCGGCTCAGCCAATTTGTTCAATTCTTTAACAATTTCCGCGCCAGCTTGCTCGATGCCTTTCCTAAGTTCCATCGGATTATGTCCAGCCGCAATCAATCGATTTGCCTCTTTCAAAATCGAGTATGTCAACACCGTTACAGTCGTTGTGCCGTCGCCTGCTTGCTTGTTCAAGTTCTTAGCGGCCTGCTTGATTAAATCGGCACCAACTTTATAACCTAGCGTTTCGTCATCATTTTCCGGCAATTCAATTCCTTCAGCCACAGTTACGCCGTCATGAGTAACAGTTGGACCGCCAAAACCTTTCGCAATCACAACGTTGCGACCCTTTGGACCGTAAGTTACTTTAACTGCGTCGTATAGCGATTTAGCACCGCCAAGCACGCGATTTCGCGCATCGTCATCATAAAAAACTTTTTTTGCCATAATTAAACTCCCCTTTTTATCCAACAACCGTTGCTAAAATATCTTCTTCGCGAACAACCAAATATTCCGTGCCGTCAATTTTCAAATCCGTAGTCGAATATTCCTTATAGACAATTCGATCACCGACTTTGACGTTCTTCACATCGCCGCCAACTGCTTTAACTTCCGCAACTACTGGCTTTTCTTTAGCGTTATCAGGCAAGTAAATTCCGCTCGCTGTCTGAGTCTTTGCTTCTTCACGCACCGCTACAACACGGTCGCCAAGAGGCTTAATAGGTGTACTCACGTTATCCTCCATTTCGTTAACAACGTATCTATTGTAACGCACCAATTTAGCACTCGTCAAGTGTGAGTGCTAATTATCTAGATACTATTCAGTATTATACGATTAGTAGCTCAGGGAAATTATCATCACCATCATCACCTTCTTCCGATGCATAGATTCTTCCCGTAAAAACATCATTCTTAATAGCAACTTCCCCCATTATCATAATAATTCTGGTATTTTCACTGCTCTTCCCAACATCAATAGAAGTAGGTGAAAAGATAACTTCCTTTCTGCTAGGAACAAAACCTCTTCTTTTTGCAATATCATTACCCTTAAAATTCTCCTCAATTGTCATTGGAAATCCTGAGCCAAACGGCTTAGCACGCAATTTAGCATCAAGCTTCGGAAGAGTGTCTGGGTCAATAACTTTATAAGCTTCCATACTCTACTTAGACTGCCCTTCTCGGCGTTCTTTGAGCTTTGCTACGCCTTTGCCTTTCAGCGGCAACTATTTCCTTAATTTTTTTCTCATAGTAAGAACATTTACTCTTGATAGTTCTGTCTTCAGGAAGCACTCTACCACAAAAATCATCATCATCAAATCCCGACCAGATTGCATAATAACCCGGCCTACGATTCCTTTCTTTTGCCTTATAAGCAGAAATTTTAGTCGCTTTTATATCAATGTTAAATTCAAACCTTTCGCCTTGATCATCGACATAGTGAACACGAATATCTCCTCCATTAAGATCATCTTCAGTACTAGTCATTTCAGCAAGTTCAACTCCCGGAGTCCAGTTTAAGGCACTTTCAGCAGCAATTTCATGGCGCATTCCCTGAATCACAGCATAAAACGACTGACTAGCGTACTCAATCTCCGAGCGAGTATAATTAAGCATTAACATAACCTCATTGATGGAATCCATAGTTTCCTTCATACTACTACACTGCTCTTCATCTATCATAGTACGTATGATTTTATTGAATGTCGTAACTGTTTCTTTACACTTTTTTATCTCTTTGTGAGACATATCACTCTTATGATTATTAAGCTTTACCTGAGCATTAAGCCAATGCGGCATAATTTGTAGGAATTTCCGAGTTCTGTCTTCGTCTGTTTCATATCGACTTTCTTGTTTACTACGCTGAATATCTATAGCTTCAGACACAGCAAACCGCTTTGCCCATACCATTTCTAATGCCGTCTCGCCTAACTTTTGGCGTATCTTTGAGCGTATATGATCTTGTGCTTCCATATACTCAGAAGATCTCATGACCTCAGCAGCAGTCTCACTCAATCTCATTCGCTCTCTATTGGATCTGCTTGTATTCATAACTGCTATAATACCATAAAATCAATAAAAAAGCAACCCCACACTCTTCTCTCTACTATTCCTCAATCTGTTATAATAACTCCATGCAATTATTCAAACATCTCTTAGAAACAATTCTCGGCTCTTATGTAAAAAAATATCTTAAATCTCATCCCGACACCAAACTAATTGCCGTAGTTGGCAGCGTTGGTAAAACTAGCGTAAAATCAGCAACCGCCACTGTTCTATCAGAAAAATTCACCGTGCGCCATAGTCGTGGCAATTTGAACACAACCTTAAGTGCGCCGCTGGAAATCTTAGGCGTAGACGGACCAAAAAACGCCAAATCTCCCCTAGCCTGGCTAAAAGTTTTCTCCGCAGCACACGCCAGCATAAAAAACCCCGAATCGCCAGATATAATCATTCAAGAATGCGGTATTGATTGCCCTGGCGAAATGGCTACTTTTATGCGCTACATTCAGCCCGACATTGCCATAATTACCTCTGTTGCTCCTGAGCATATGGAGTTTTTCAAAAATATGGATACGGTAGCTCATGAGGAATTGTCAATTAGTCAAGTCGCTAAAAAAACCATCTTCAACCTTCACGATATCGATAAAAAATATCATAATCTCATAGTTGGAAATCGCGTGAGTTACGGCGACGAATCCGCTGATGTTTTCCTGGAAATTAAAAAGACCACAGACACTGGTTGTATTGTCAATCTGAAATGCTCCGAAGAAACTTCTCATGATATAAATATTTCTGTATTAGGAAAGCATAATATTCGCTCAATCACTGGCGCAGCAGCGGCGGGATTAGCTTGCGGAATGAATATTGAAGAAGTTGCGGCGGCTTTAACAAAAATCAAACCAGTTTCAGGTAGAATGAATATTTTACGCGGCGTACGCGGCTGTACATTGCTGGACGATACTTACAACGCCAGCCCTATTGCCGTGGAAAATTCGCTAAAAACGCTCTATTCCATCTCTGCCAATCATAAAATTGCCGTATTGGGAGATATGAATGAATTGGGTGAAACATCCGAATCAGAACATAAAAAAATCGGCGAAATTTGCGACCCTGAACAGCTAGAATTGCTCATCACCGTCGGTAAAATGTCAAAAAAATACCTCGCGCTAATCGCTGAAAAAAATGGCTGTAAAGTAATTTCTTTTGACACGGCGCTTGAAGCTGGAGAATTCCTGAAAAATAGCGACATTAAAGATACGACAATTCTATTCAAAGGCTCACAGGGCGGCATTTACCTTGAAGACGCCGTGAAAGAATTACTGCTCGACCCAAGCGATGCAGAAAAATTAGTTCGCCAATCACAAAGCTGGAAACAGATTAAAGCGAAATTTTACGACTCTTTTTCTCAATCTCAGAAATAATTTCCTGAACAACCTTCTTGTCATTCCACGGAATTCGCTTGCCATTCACAATTCGGTACTGCTCATGACCCATACCCGTAATCAGAACCGTATCGCCGCGAACAGCCGACTTCAGAGCTTGATAAATCGCCTGTTTTCGATCAGCAATTTCCGTCATCTTATGAGCCTTCTTCGTTCGCTCAATTCCCTGACGAATCATTGCCCGAATCTCATCTGGATTTTCGTTATAACTTTCCTCGTCAGTTAGGAAAATCCTATCCGCCAAATTAGCCGCCAGTTCGCCCATAATCGGACGCTTTGTCTTATCTCTGTCGCCGCACGCACCAAACACCAAAGTTAATCGCCCCTTGGTAATTTTATGAGTAGTTTTTAGCAATTTTTCCAGCGCGTCTGGCGTGTGCGCATAATCCACAATAATATCAATTCCAAGCTTGTTTTCTACTCGCTCGAATCGTCCAGGAATCGCTTCCAAATTCGCCACGCCCTCTTGGATATCTTCCAACTTTATTCCCAGCAAATACGCCAACGACACCGCAGCCGACATATTCATCACGTTAAATTCGCCAGGCAAATTAGTCGCCAACTCCAAATGAGTTTGATGGTCAATCAGTAAACTCGCCTCTGTTCCCTTTTTATACAACTTAACGTGCGTTAAATGAGCTTCAGCTTCCGGATTTGTTCCGTAAGTCATTTTCTCGCCAGAAGCCGTAAACTTATCAAAATATTCAAACCACTCGTCATCACGATTCAACACTATATATTTCGGCTTTTTCTCAAACAATTTAGCCTTAGCTGCTGCGTAAGCTTCCATCGTTTTATGGTAGTCCAAATGGTCTTGAGTCAAATTAGTCATCACCGCCGCCTCAATTGGCACGCCGTCAAATTTATGCTGCGACAGAGCGTGACTTGTTGCCTCTAAAATCACATATTCCGCACCTTCGCGCTGAGCTGTCTGGAAAAAGCTAAACAGCCTTGCCACAGTCGGCACCGTCGCATTCAAATCATTTATCTTTTCCTTGCCAGCAATTTCAATCACCGCCGTCGTAAATAATGCAGTCTTAAAGCCAGCCTCTTTCAAAATCTCATTAATGTAACAAGCAGTCGTAGTTTTCCCGTTCGTCCCTGTTACTGCGATAATTCTCAAGCCACGAGCTGGATTGCCATACCTTAGGCTAATCATCTTCGTGCGCGCAACTCTATAGGCGTTTTCGGTTTTTTCCAAAGCTCCTTGAGGTAGCGTTTTTCTAGCAATTTTTACCAACTCGTTTTTCATAATACCCATTTTACCACTTATATTTGCTATAATAAAAACAAATGAGGATTTTGGGAATCGAATCCAGTTGCGACGAAACAGCGGCGTCAATAGTTGAAGATGGCGAACGCTTGCTTTCAAATGTCGTCAATTCACAGATCGATATTCACGCAGAATACGGCGGAGTCATTCCAGAAATTGCCGCTCGTAGCCATTTGGAAGTTGTAAATCCTGTCATTAAAAAAGCATTGTCTGACGCAAATTGCACTTGGGATGATATCGATGCCATCGCCGTTACTTACGCGCCAGGGCTTATTGGCTCGCTATTAATCGGCACACTCGCCGCCAGAACTCTCGCTATCATTCACAACAAACCGCTCTTTAAGATTCATCACGTAGAAGCTCATGTGTACGCCAATTTTATCAACAAGCAAGCCGACAATTTATCTCTAACATTGCCGAAACAACAGCCGTCATTCCCTATGCTTTCGTTAATCGTTTCAGGCGGGCACTCACAACTTGTCCTATTCAAAAATCACGGCGATTATCAGCTTATCGGACAAACCCAAGACGACGCGGTTGGCGAAGCATTCGATAAAGTTGCTAAAATCATCGGCTTGCCATATCCTGGCGGCCCAGCCATTGCTAAAGCTGCTGAGCTTGGCGATCCACACGCGTTTCACTTACCTATCGCCAAATTATCCGGCGATTACGATTTTTCCTTCTCTGGGCTTAAGACAGCCGTTCTGAGAGCTGTTCAGCACGAAGTCGGTAAAGACTTCACTTTTCCCTCTCATGAGCTTCCAGCGCTCGTAGATGACGAATTACGACGTAATATGGCGGCAAGTTTCCAATATACAGCCATAAAAACTCTCGTAAATAAGACCAAGAAGGCGTTTGACAATTTCCAACCAGCTTCCGTGGTAATCGCTGGCGGAGTCGCAGCTAATCAAGAATTGCGCCGTCAATTACGCGAAGCCTTGCCAATTGACATCGAATACGCCCCTATCCAACTCTGTACAGACAACGCCGCGATGATTGCCACTCTCGGTTATTTCAGATCTCAAATTGACGAACCGACAGATCCATACGATTTAGAAGTTCAGCCAAGTTTATCAATGACAGCAATATAACGTTGTGAGGATTACAACATGAATCAACATTTTCTACAATCATCAGCCTGGGAAAAATTCCAACAATCGCTCGGTCGAAAAGTCTTTCACAACAGAGGTGAAGGATGGGAATATTTCGCAATATTAGAGCACGGCACAGGCAATTCTCGCTTATATTGCCCCTTCGGTCCAACCGCTATTAACGAAGAAGCATTACGATTAGCACTAAAAGACTTAGTAGAGCTCGGCAAAAAACTTGGCGTAACTTTCCTTAGAGTCGGACCAATTAAACCCACCTTTTCTAAGGTGTTATCTGATGAGAATTGGAAGAAAGCCACTTATGTCCATTTGCAGCCAGAACATACACATGTTATCAATCTCCAGCAACCAGAGGAAGAGATTATAGCAAGCATGGCGCAACCCGTAAGGAATTGTTATAGGAATTATCACAAAAAAGGCGTAACGGTTCATCAATCTCAAAACCCAGACGATATTAAATATTTCCTAGAATTGATACACGAAGTTGCCAAACGAACTGGCATGTCGCCGCACCCAGATTCATATTTTCATAAGCAAGCTGGTTCCCTACTGCCATCAAAGGACGCCTCATTTTGGTACGCAACATATGATAATAAAGTAATTGCTACTGCCCTATTTTTCGACTCAAAAACAACTCGAATTTACGCGCATGCAGCAGCAAATTCTACACCAGAATATCGCAAGCTTAACGCTGGAACTGCCCTGCTCACCGAAGCGATAATCGATGCAAAACATCGTCAAATGGAGACAGTCGATTTATACGGAATTGCTCCTGAAAACGCACCAAAAAATCACCCATGGGCTGGCTTTACGAAGTTCAAGCGATCGTTCGGCGGCGAAGATATTTATTCTGGGTCAACTTGGGAACTTCCCTTAAAGCCACTTCAATATTGGTTATATCGAGCGTATCAAACGATTAGAAAATAGCCTTAATTTCATCCATCGCGCCGCATAAATTTGTGGTATAATTAAGATGTAATATAAACATGTGGAGAAATTAGAGGATTACATATTTAAGGGCTTTTGCACGTGAAAAGCTACTTTGTTTTCTTTTGTCTTTTTTCACATGAAAAAACCATGGAATAACTTATGCAGCTAGCTAAACAATACGTACCAAACGATTACGAACCGAATATTTACGCCCTATGGGAAACCAGTGGCGCATTAGAGCCAACAGGGGTAGGTAAGCCATATTCAATCATTATGCCGCCACCTAATGCTAACGGTAATCTTCACATTGGGCACGCACTTGATATGAATCTGAAGGATATCCTGATTCGCTATCACCGAATGAAGGGCGACGACGCCGTATTTATTCCAGGTGCCGACCATGCTGGGTTTGAAACTTGGGTTGTGTATGAAAGAGAATTGACAAAGCAAGGGAAGAGCCGCTTCGATTTTTCACGTGACCAATTGTATAGTCAAGTTTGGAATTTTGTACAAGAAAAACGCGGCAATATGGAGCTGCAATTGCGCGCGTTAGGTGTTAGTGCATCATGGAAGCATTTGACGTTCACTCTGGACGATAAAGTCATCAACACTGTATACGATACATTTAAGAAAATGTGGGATGACAACTTGGTTTACAGGGGTGAGAGGATTGTTAATTACTGTACCAAGCACCAAACCAGCTTTGCCGACATTGAGGTAGAACATAAGAACGAGAAAGGGAAGTTGTGGAAAATAGCTTACCCAACATTAGATAAAATTGGCGAGATTATCATAGCTACTACGCGCCCAGAAACTATGCTCGGCGACGTTGCCGTGGCGGTTCATCCAGACGATGAGCGATATAAAAAATTAGTTGGAACTCGCATTTTACTGCCGATTGTCGATAAGGAAATTCCTATCATCGCGGACGAATATGTCGACATGAGCTACGGCACCGGTGCAGTTAAGATTACGCCAGCACACGATCCGAACGACTTTGAAATTGCAAAACGCCACGATTTACCTATAGCGTCAATTATCAGCCCAGAAGGGAAGATGATAAACGTGCCAGCGCAGTTCTTAGGATTAACGCCAGTAGAAGCTCGTGCTCGAGTTTTGGAAGCACTGGAGGCATTAGAGCTACGCCGCGGTGAGACTGAAATTGAACACGCCGTTGGACATTGTTATAAGTGCGGCAGCGTAATTGAGCCAATGATTAAAGAACAGTGGTTCATTAAGACACAATCACTCGCACAACCAGCAATTGATGCACTCAAAAAAGAAGAAATCACTTTTTATCCAGCATCCAAGCGTAAAGAACTTATCGCATATCTTGAGCAATTGAAAGACTGGAATATTTCACGACAAATTCCATGGGGAATACCAATTCCTGCGTTTGTAAATGAAAACGACCCTAAGGATTGGATATTCGACACTCGCACCAACGAGCAAAGTATTGTTGTAAATGGCACAACATATATCAGGGAGGAAGACACCTTCGATACTTGGTTCTCATCTGGTCAATGGCCATACATCGTAACGGATTACTTAACTGGCGGCGACTTAGCTAACTATTTCCCAACCGACATGATGGAAACTGGTATGGATATTATGCGCGCATGGGTTTCTCGAATGATCATGCTTAGTCTATACCGAACAGGGAAGTTGCCGTTCAAAGAAGTTTATCTACACGGAATGGTTAATGATGAGCACAATCAGAAAATGTCCAAGTCTAAGGGTAACGTTATCAATCCAATGGAATTGGTTGCGGAATTCGGATCTGACGCAACGCGCATGGGAGTTATTTCTGGGCGAGCGCCAGCTCAAAGCCAGGCCTTTAACCGCGGCTCTGTTATCGCTGCTCGCAACTTCTGTAATAAGCTATGGAATATTGCCAGGTTTGTCGAGGCGCAAATTGGCGACAACCACCAAATTGTCGACTTAGAGCCACAAACTCCGGCCGATCACTGGATTATTCGCCAATTGAACGACGCCGCCAACAACATTGCTGTTAGAATAGAGCAATATCGCTTCTCAGAGGCATCAGAAACTGTTTACCACACTATTTGGGACGACGTGGCTGACTGGTACATTGAATCGTCTAAAACCGCGATCAATCGTCCGCTATTATCCTGGGTTTTGGCGACTTCTTTGAAAATCGCTCATCCGTTTGCACCGTTCGTTACGGAAACTATTTGGCAAACACTCAATTACACCGACGGCATTTTGATGCGTGAAGCTTGGCCAACTCCAGAAAAGTTCGATCCGATTGCCGCCGAACAATTTGAGCAACTTAAACTCTTGGTCGCCGAAGGTCGCTGGGTGATTGCTGAACTGCCAGGGAATAAGAAATATCGATTGTTATACGGCAACGATAGTCTTATCGCTGAAAATCAAGACACAATTAAGCATCTTATGCGGCTTGAGGCAATTGAGCACACGGATCAGCCGCGTGGACTGAGATTAGCGGCAGCAAACAGGGAAGCATGGCTAGATATTGATAGTGAAACTTTATACCAACATCAGGAAAATCTGGAAATGCGCCTAGCCGAAGCACGCCAGAAATTGGCGGGATTAAAGAAGCGCCTGGAAAATCCGACTTACGTTAAGAAAGCGCCAGCCCACCTTGTCGAGGAAACTCGCGAGCAATTAGCCGAGCAAGAAAAAATCATTACTCGGCTTGTTTCGGAACTGGAAGTAATTAGCTTAAAATAACCTAGCTCACACCTTCAAAATCAAGGTGATATCCGTCAAAAGTATGTTGACCACGAGCGGCATATTTTTGACGTAATCGCTTCTTATCGTTGTTACGAGGCGTAGTTCGCGGTCGCGCTGAACCTTCTTTCAGCACATTTGACAATTGAGCGTGTTCTGGATGAGTATGGGGCTTTGTTTCTGGCATTTTTATTTCACCCTCAACGTCACTTTGAACACTATATGTTTTCCAAGATGATAAAAACGCTTTATCGACGTTGGTATCGTGCAGCAGCACACCAAACGCTACATTCAAACTGACAAACATAGTTGTAACGGTGAAAAACTGTTGTACTAAATTCATTTTTATTCTTTCTTTTTTGTATCTATTTTTAGAATACTGATTATAATGCTAGCATAAGCTTTGTTTTTTGTCAAGTATATTTCCCAGCATAGAAATAGCCATTCTGAATTTTACAGAGAAAATGTTTAGTATAATGGAGTCTATGGGATACCTAATTTCCATTAAGGTCGCGCTGATACTTTTTCCAATTTTGGCTTTTCTTATCACGTTGCCATATATGATTGCGAACTATCGAAAATACGGCTCCGTCAATAAACTGCGGACTTTGATTTTCTATTCCTTTATTCTGTATTTATTAACCGTATATTTCTTAGTTATTTTACCGTTACCAAATCCAGAATCCGTTCACACAACTTACGCAGAAAATCTGAATTTAATTCCGTTTTCATTCGTCGCAGATTTTATAAAGAACAATCCACTTGTATTAACAGATAGTTCAACTTGGATTACGGCGATAAAACATCCCACTTTTTACGTTCCTGCTTTCAACGTTTTAATGCTCATTCCGTTCGGAATTTACCTGCGCTACTATTTCAAATGTAGCCTTAAAAAGACGTTGTTATTGACGGCTATTTCAAGTTTATTCTTTGAGTTAACGCAACTGTCTGGACTTTATTTCATCTATTCAGGACCTTACCGATTAGCCGACGTCGATGATATCATCCAGAACACGGTAGGCGGATGCATCGGTTACTTTCTGGGCTGGTTTGCGACGTGGCTACTTCCGTCCAGGGAAGAAATAGATGAAAAATCCCTTGAGGCTGGCTCACGAGTTTCTGCAGTCCGCGTTAGTTTATCTCTAATAATCGACGCTGTTATCATCCGTATTCCTTACACCTTATCAAAAACCCAACTTCCGTTTTCGCTATTTTTAGCCCTCTATTTTAGCCTAATTCCTCTACTGAATGGTAAAACTTTTGGTAGCGCATTATTAAAGTTTGGGTTAACATTTGAAAATAAAAAATGGATTCGCACAATTTTCAGAGGAATCTTACTCACGATATATTTTTGCATCATTCCCGCAGGCTTGTTTTACCTAGCGAATGAATTTAATAAGGAAGCTAATTCGCTATTGTTTCTCTGTCTGCTCGCAATTGCATTCTTAGCATTCATACTATTCGTATTAATTACAATCATAGTAACGATATTTAACCGACGTTTTATGTTTGATCGTCTATCTGGCGCAAGTTACGAAAGTACGATTCAAGTCAAACAAGAGAAATAAAATCTCCATCATAACCAATAAAAAATAGGAGACTCACATGGATCTCCTATTTTTCGACTCAATAGCACTATTTTGGCGGAAGGGGAGGGATTCGAACCCTCGGTACGTTTTACCGCACGCCGGTTTTCAAGACCGGTACCTTCAACCACTCGGTCACCCTTCCGTACTATCTCTGAATTTTGGCGGAGGAGGGGGGATTCGAACCCCCGCTACAGATCTCTCTATACTAACGATTTAGCAAACCGTCCCCTTCAGCCACTTGGGTACTCCTCCAAATTCACTATTTAGTGTATCATATAAGTGTAATTATTGATAGCTTTATTGCAAATAGGATATAATAGAATTATGGTAAAAGGATATATTTCTAAAATTATAACAGGATTACTTACAATCGGATTTGGCGTAGCTTTGGTGACAGCTCCAGTTTCTGCATTAGGTGAGGGCGGCGCGCCAGCCGGAATTAACGCAGCACGCGGCGACAATACGCCAGCCAACTTAGCTAATGGTGATTCATCAATCGTAAGGCGAGCCATCAATATTATGCTATTCGGCGTCGGCGTTTTAAGCGTCGTTATGCTAATCTTCGGCGGTTTCCGCTATGTAATATCTGGTGGTAAAAAAGAATCTGTCACAAACGCCAAAAACACAATTTTATACGCAATCATCGGTCTATTAGTCGCGGTCTTTGCTTACGCCATAATCAACTTCATCCTTGGCGCAGCTTTAAGCGGCGGATCAACCACTAACGTTTAATTGTTCACTAATTCTCATCGTGATATACTAACGTCATGAACGATAGTCCAGAAAACCAAGACTTTGAAACGCCATCACCTGACAGGATTGATTTAACCGAGCCAATAGCTTGGAACGCGCCAGAAGGCGTGCAGATTCAACGCGGTAAATTGTGGTACGTGTTTTTTGTCATCGTGTTGATAGGGTTAATGGCTTTAGCGATTTTAGTATTTAAGAACTGGACTTTCGCAGTTTTACTACCAATTATGGCTGTAGCCTTGTTTGTATTGTCAAACAAAACCCCACAAGTAATAAACTACGCAATTAGTCCCAAAGGCATTTACATCGCCGACGTTTTACACGATTTTAGCGAATTTCGCGCATTTGGATTAATTCACGAAAACAACCAACATTCGATTCTATTACTACCCGTAAAACGATTCTCGCCAGGTTTAACTATTTATTTTTCCGAGGCAGAAGGCGAGAGAATTGTCGATATGCTTGGAGCGCGTCTACCAATGCAAGAAATTAAGCCAGACGCCTTAGAGAAGTTTATTCGGCTGATAAAGCTATAGCTTGATTGACTATATTTTATGTGGTAGAATACAAAAGTTCAATGCTTTATAGCAATGAAGGTACCTTATATTTTTTGTTGCGGCCAATCGTTTTTTTCGAAAGGCTGTATGCACCCGTAGCTCAGCTGGATAGAGCGCTGGCTTGCGGAGCCAGAGGTCGTAAGTTCGAATCTTGCCGGGTGTACCAATTAACCTAAGGAGGGGTATGAATTTTATTAAGTACGTAAAATATTCAGGATTGGGAATTATAGCAATCTGTTCGACTGCTATAGCAATTTTAGCTGGCGCAGAGTTCTTTGAATTGATAACTTGGAATGAAGCTAGTAAGTGGATGATTAAATTTTGTCAACTAGGTGGCGTCGGTCTAGCGTTATGCATCGTCTGGAGTATCATCGGCACTATAGTAGCCAAAGATTCAAAGAAGACTGATAAAAAATAATTTCCCGAATTAGTTAGATACGGAGAGGTGCAGGAGTGGTTGAACTGGCCGCTCTCGAAAAGCGGTATGGGGCAACTCATCGAGGGTTCGAATCCCTCTCTCTCCGCCATAGATATTATGAAAATCACCATTATAACGATCGGAAAAAAGAATGAAGCCTGGGTCCAACCAGGCGTTTCTCGTTTTTTAGAGCGTCTACGAGCACCTTTTGCTGCGGAAATGATTATTCTACCGCATTCAAGCTTTGAAGGCGACAGAGCGCGCCAGGAAGAGTCTGAGCGTATTTTTTCACGCCTTAATTCGGACGACTTCGTCGTTTTACTCGATGAGCGCGGCAAAAACCTATCATCACCGGAGTTATCTGATCTAATAACCGAACATATCGACAAGCACATTGTCTTCATCATCGGTGGCGCTTACGGAGTTACTAGCGACCTGCGCCAAAAATCTAACGTCGTCTGGTCGTTATCAAACTTAGTATTTCCGCATCAATTGGTCCGTCTTATTTTAGCCGAGCAATTATACCGCGCCCAAGAAATCCATCGCGGCAGTCATTATCATCACTCATAGCTTCGGGCGTCCGTGCCTGGCAATAACCGCAATTTCCACGTGTTTGGCGCCATTTTTCTTCAAACATTCCGCCGCCGCCAACACAGTTGAGCCAGTCGTAAAGATATCGTCAATAATGATATATCGCTTATTTTTATCAACTTTACCCGCAATTTCAAAAAACTCCTTTGCTTGGCGTTTTCTCTGAGCGGAAGACTTCGTAAAGTGCTGAGTGACGTTATTTCTACGCCGGAGCAGGGAACGACATTCTATTTTTCTTCGTCGAGATAGTTTAATAGCAATTTTTCGGATATGATCAAATCCACGACGCCGAATATTCTTAGAAATTGTAGGAATTGGAATAATTACTGTCTCTGACGATAAGTCAGGCAGAGCTTCGTCTAAGAATTCGCTTAGTAAATCAGCCGCTGCCTGAACGCGATTAAACTTATAGTCATCAATAATCTTTGCGACAACACCTGTACGTCGTGAAAAACACCAGATCATATCACATGGAAGATTATGCTTTTTACACAAATTGCCATTTTCCAATAAATCGCCACACAATACACACATACCATACTTCCGACTTGTGATGTATTTTTTACAATCTAAGCATAAAATACCACCCGTTTTACCGCACTTATAACAGTGGTGAGGAGCGATAATTGATAATAGCGTGTCAAACATTGTAATTTTTACGTTTTAAGCCTTTCACTGTTGATTATAACGCATATTATAGTTATACTAATAAAGACTTTGTCAATGAGCCTATTATAAAAGTGGAGGAAATTATGGCCCGAAAGCAAGATGATACATTACTAACAGAACAGGAATTGGCTGCGGCGTTTATTGACGATGATAACGACGATCTGCTACCTGGTTTTAACGATGACAATAGTAGAAGCAACAGTACACCAACAACACGATCCGATGACAACTGGGAAGATGAGGCCGATGATGCAATGGGTCAATTGGCTGTTGACGTTTTTGAGACAGAAAACAACCTAGTTATCAAAGCTCGTACTGCCGGCGTAGATCGAAACGATCTAGACGTAAGTATTTCTGACGGAATCTTAACAATTAGCGGCACACTGTCTAGCGGTGACGAAGCAGATGTTCGCCAATGGCACATCCAAGAATGCTACTGGGGTGAATTCAGTCGTACATTAGCATTGCCAACCGCTGTAAATGAAGAAGGCGTTAAGGCAGAATTAAAAGATGGCGTTTTGACAATTACTTTTGAAAAGATAAAGCAAGAAAAAGCAAAGAAGATTCAAGTTCTGTAAAAAACCATTTCACAGAAAATACCGTCACAAGTTGGCGGTATTTTTTAGCCACAAAAAAAAGAACCTCATCAGCGAGGCTCTTTTTTACCGGTAGAGTAGATTAACCCTTAAACTTATCGATAACCATATTGACGATTGCGTATGCCAAAATAGCGATCACCAAACCGACAATTGCATACAAAACTGTGTTCTTAGCCGCCTGAACCTTATTACTATCACCGGCTGAAGTAGTGTAGCGGATACCACCCCAGATAAGCATAATAACGCTCAATGCACCAACGGCAAACAAGAATATATTTACAAATTGCTTAACCAAAGTTTGAGGATCTGAAGCGGTTTCACTCACACCTTCTCCTCTTGCACTGCTTACACCATTAGTTAAGGTAAAATCACTTTCAGCGCTTGCAGCTGGAGCTACAGCCAAAGCAACAGTTGGTACTACCAGTAGTCCCGCCAAGATTAATTTTAATTTATTCATTGTTATTTTCTCCTTGTTTAATGATATTACTATTATACATTTTTATCTGTTATTTGCAAAACTAATTAGTTTTTACCTCAATTCCGAATTGTCTCAAAATCATCTTAACTATAACCCATGCAAGAACAGCCACAATTAGACCAACTATCGAATAAGTGAGAGCAGTTTGAGCAGACTTCGTTTTTGCGGCATCTCCAGCTGAGGTGATATAGCGAAATCCGCTAAAGATAATCATAGCAACAGATAAAATACCCACAGCCCACAGTAGAAAATTAATCAATATACTTATTAATCCACCTTCACCTGCAATGCTTTTATTTTCCATATCCGCCGTAGTAGCAGTTGTTATACCTTTCTTTACGACGCTATTAGCAGCTTGCGCGGAAACGTTTGTCGAAAGAGAAGCTGCTGATATAGCTGAAGCTCCAAAAACCGAACAAGCTACAATTAACACCGATAATATCATTTTTTTCATTTTTACTCCTTATTATGATTACTAGATTCATCATGCTTAACAGACTTATTAAACCCGTCAAACACAAAATTGACAATCGCCGAAGCGAATACAGAAACTATTAAGCCAACGACAGCATATAAAATAGTACTCCTGGCTTTTGCAGCCTTCTGAGCATCACCACTGGAAAGTGCAAATAAAATACCACCAATGACTATCATAATAATCGAAATAGCACCGACAGCCATAAGTAGAACTTCAACAATAGTTTTTATAATGCCGTTCACCTGGCCTTCACCTTTATCTTTATTTTGGCAATAGACAGAGTTTTGATTTTCCTCTGAGCAAATATTAATACCGTTAGCCGCAGACACCGCTGGAGTGAACACTCCAAGAAGCCCAATCATTAGTATTCCAGCCGTCAGGATTTTTGTAAAAATCTTCATCTTAAACCTTTCCTATAATATAACCTGTTATAGCAATCGCGTTAGCAATAATTACCAAACCGATGACTGCATATAGAATAGTATTCTTTGCGCTAGCCGTCTTAGCTGGATCACCAGAGGACAGGGAATAGTTTATTCCAGCAATAATAACAATAATAACGGCTACGACACCAGCCACCCAAAATGCCAAATTAACAAACTTCATAATATCTACACCATTATCCTTCGGCACACCAAGACTATCAGCACTCCCCAACAATCCAGCAAAAAATTCCATATATCTCATTTTATACTCCTATATTTGATGATATAAAGTTAACCAACGCAACAGAAGCTAGGGCAATAACCAAACCAATCGCGGCACTCATAATGGTCTTTCGCCCATGCGCGGCCTTATCTGGAGCGCCGTTACTGGTCATCATCAAGAAACCACCGTACATAATATACCCAACGGTCGTGTAACCAATAAGCTGCAGCAAATCATCAACGATATTAAGCGCGATTTTCCAGATAAAATTTGCCTGTGAATCAGCGTCTGAACCAATATCTTTAATAGAACAGTCACCTTTCGTCAATCCGTCATACCACGGCTTCAATGTTAAAATCTTTCCTTTTTTATCACATTCATTACCTTTACTTTCAGCAAAAGAAGTATTCGGGAAAGTCATACTCACCCCAAACGACCCTATAATCATTAAAGACATTGCTATTATAATTTTCTTCATCAATCGAAAACTCCTCCTGGAATAATAAAGTTAGTAATTGCCACCATGAATGCAAACATTATTATTCCAATGACAGTATTGGTCCAGACTTCGCGTGCTTTTTTTATCTTATCAGGACTACCCTCAGAAGTGGTATATAAGAATGCGCCATATATAACAGCACCAACCGCCGCGACCAAAACTCCAGCGGTTAAGATTTTAATAACTTGTTTGATTATGTTGATAATTGCCGTGCTGCCCTCGCCTTCACAAGAAATAACAGAGGTTTCCGCGCCACCACAACTGCCGGCAGCTAGAGCTATTCTGGGTATAAAAACACTTCCTGCGATTACTGTTGCGATAAATATACTAATTACAATATTTCTTTTTGTCATAAAATTTTCTCTTATACCTAAATTGTAAAATAGTCAAGCGAAAAAAGCAAACATTTTCCTTGAAAAGACAGAAGTAATCTGATAATATAAGGGATATTGATATGCGCTCGTAGTGAAGTTGGCCTATCACGCCTCCCTGTCACGGAGGAGATCGCCGGTTCGAATCCGGTCGAGCGCGCCACAGATATTTTCACCCTGGTAGGGTGTTTTTTTTATGAAAAATATACCATTTTTATTGCATTTTTGTACAATTTATGTTATTATATTGCCAATTGGACTGGAGAGTCTAAGGAATTTTTATAATAAAATATCTGACAATGTCAGAGAAAGGATCCCAAGCGTTATGGTTCGAAATGGTGAACAATTTAACCCAAGCGATTCAAAACTACCAAAAAAAATAATAGCACTATTTGGTGCGGCAGCATTCGCGCTTGGAGCAGCAGGATGTAATAATAGTGAAAGCTATAGTAAGCCAACTCCAGATACTACAACGTCTACGTCGCAGGAAACGCAGAATCCAACATCAACTTTAAGCCCAACCCCATCTCCTGAAGCCAGCACAACTAAGACTGAGAAAGACATACCTCAAGAAATAATCGACAAATATAAAGACATAGATCTATCTGATATCAGAGGTCTTTTAGAAAAAGAAAAAAGTGGTGAAGAAGTTAGCTATAATGAATGGCGAGCTAAGCTTGTTGATCTTGTAAATAAGACTACGCCAGATGAAAACGCTAAAGTTGTCACCGACGAGAATGGACTAATAAAAACTACTCACGATAACCTTGCTAAAGATATGAACTCCGCCACTCTAAATAGTATCTACTTTATATTGTATACAGGAGCAATATATAAAGATAGTCAGCTTCATAGCTATCCATTCTCAGCAGAGGAGTCGGAAATGCTTAAAAACAACGTACTAAACATGACAACGGGTCAAGCTAACAGTCTTTTAAAAGCTTTACTAGAACCTGGAAAAGACAACTATGCTTCTTTATTTAATATTACACCATCAGACCTCATATTAACCGTAAAATTTACAAGCAGCGGTAAAAAAGACGGGTCGTATCCTACTTACGCGTTCGACCCTTCTTATAAAACAGACAAATGCTCTGTTGCGGGTGATATTGCTGACTGCAAAACGGAAGGTTATCCGCGTAGAGGGGTTGATACACCTGAAACCCAGATGATTGTTAATGTAGAACATGCCAACAGCAAGGGTGAACTGACCTCTACTGATGTAGTAGCTAGGGCATTTACTGACGGCGCCCTCCCAGAAGATGTTAGCGATTTAGATAAGCCAGGCTTTGAACCTGCAAATAAAGTTTGGTATGATAATAGATTCAGTTTCGGTAATGAAGAGATATTCGCGGCTGCCACATTAGGAGGATTCTCAAAATTAACTAAAGAGTCCTTCGACAAAGAATTTCTAATCCAAAATGGTAAGATTGTAGCGCCAAGTGATATACCTGAAATAGATAAACCAGAAAATTAATCCTTGCATAAACACCTTCATATGTGATTAAATGAAGGTGTTTATGTTTATGAGTGGGTACGATCGTAAAAACGTCTTTAAGAATATAGTTTTATATTTGTGCGTGAGCGCCTTATTTATATTACCAATTTCTACACTATTAACATCTTTACCTGCATTTGCTGCTGGGTACTTCGACGGTCTCAGTATTCAAGAAAAATACAAGTTCTATGTTTATGCACGCGTAATAGATAAATGTCTTTCTAAATGGCCGGGGTATCACCCAAATGTTCATAATGGAAATATATTTAGTTCTGGCAAGGTGTATGTAGGAACTTTTCCAGAATTTACAGGACAGGGATATAATGAATCTGAAGGGTCTTTTGACTGCAGTTCCAAAGAACTACTCAGCGAAGCTGTTAATAAATTTGGCATAAAGCCAGTCGAGAGGGCTACTGCTGCAGAAACTCTTTTCTGTTATATGGGCTATAAAAGAGCCTCTCAGACCACAGGGCCAAATGAGAAAAAAAGTGCTAATGATTACATACCGAAAGGTGATTCTTGTACAAGTGGCACAGGAGAAGAGCTTTACCACCCAGATGGATATAAAGAAGGAAAAATATTTGAATTATTATCTGCAATATCAGGATATAAAAAAGGCTCAGAGAACTCCGATCCGGGTATAAAATATCTGGTTTCGAGGTCCATGATAAAAGGTTGCATAAAAGATGGCAAGCCTCAATCTCGCCGACTCAATCCAAAAGACTGGGAAATACCAGATGTGGATGGTAATGGAAACCTAACTAAATCCTACTATCTGCCTGGCGACGGACAAGGTTATAATGTGGACGGATCAAGAAACCGTGAATGGCCACAGGATAGTTATGATGCAAAAATTCCTGAATGGCAGTGTATGAATATATATCAACGCCTAGTGGAATCAGCGCCAAAATATCAAGAAGCTCTAAAACAGTCAGCTACAGACACTGCCTGCGCAGGACTAGCAGGAGACAAACTCAAAGCCTGTAAAGACGGTGTAAATCACAAGGGTGATTCTACATACTGCGGAACAACCTATGAGAACACCGAAGATATAAACGCCTGTAAACAAGGTCAGTCTGCCAAAATTGAAGCCCCAGAAGAAGAGGAAGGTGGCGAACCAAAAAACTCCTGCGGTATTGATGGCGGTTTAGGTTGGCTAATCTGCCCCGTAATGACATTCGTAGCTAATATTAATGACGCAGCCTACGGTGCTATTTCTGGATTTTTAGACATAAAGCCAGCTATACTCTCCAGTGGAGATAATTCTGGAGCAAAACAAGGTTGGGATTTTTTCCGCAATATAGCCAACGCCATATTCGCCGTAATATTCTTATGGATTATATTTTCTCAAATCTCTAATGTTGGCGTTAGTAATTATGGAATTAAGAAAATCCTACCTCGCTTAATAATAGGAGCTTTACTAGTTAATTTATCTTATTATCTTTGTCAGATTTTTGTAGACTTATCTAATATATTAGGGCATACATTAAAGGACGCCTTAGAATCTGGAGCGGGAGAGATAGGTACTACATCTGAAGCTGCAGGATGGGGTAGTGCCATCGCTGCCACCATAGTGGGTGTTGGCGGAGTAGCTGCATTTGCCGCCTTAGCTATTGGAATCCCCACTCTTGCTGCTGGATTCTTGGCGATTATGACAGTATTTATTATTCTAGTAGTTAGACAAGCAGGTATCATACTATTAATATCCATGTCTCCTATGGCCTTCGCGGCGTGGCTATTGCCTAATACAGAAGACTTATTTAAAAAATGGTTGAAAATGTTCAGGGGTCTGCTATTAGTATTTCCTATAATATCTTTGTTGTACGGCGCGGGAAAATTAGCTGGTGCAGTGTTAGCATCAAGTGCGACAGTTGATCCGAATAATCCAGACGAGACTCTGCATCTGGTTGCTTTAGCAGCCACTACTATGCCACTCATTGCCACTCCTTTCGTATTGCAAAACTCCTTAAGTTCACTGGGTAGTATCGGGGCAAAGATAGGGAAACTTAGTAGTGCCGCAAATGGTAACTTAAAGAATGCTGTAATGAATAAATCCAGAATTAGCGATGTTAAAAATGCTTGGAAATCTCGATCTGCTAGAAAGCTAGCAGAAAGAAGATCCGGCAATACCTGGTACGGACGAACCGCAAGTAATCTCAGAGATAGAAACAACTCTATGCTTAAGAGAGGACTTGGAGTGGCAATGAATCCTGCAGCGGCCCTTGATGATAGCTGGGTTGGTCGAAAGATAGGTCTTGGTGATGGCGTAGGAGCGGCACAAGAGGCTTACGATAAAAGTGCTATGGAAAAAGCTGAACGATCAATCACGTATAAATACGGTGGAGATGCTGAGGCAGCCCTAAAGGACAAAAAAGCCGACAAGTACACTAGGATTGCAGCCGTTAACCAACTTAAGGGACAAGGCGCTCATGGTGCGGACGTAGTGGCTGATTACCTGAGAGATGGTGGAGAAGTGGATAGTGTAAGTATGGCTAATGCATTAACCGAAATGAAAGGGTCTCACGCTGGAGTTTCTGAGGCAGGAGTTAGTGCTCTTAAGGCTCTTCAGAGTGGTAAATCAAGCTTCTCACTCGGGGATAAAGATTCGTCAGGCAATGTCGTTGGCGATTCAGCAAAGGACGAGTTTAATAGCCTAACTAAGGATGGCGTAAGTAAATTATCCAATGAAGCCATCGCCAAACAGAGCGCTGACGCCATTAAGCACTCTGCTATAAAAAGAAATGACGCTCTTAAGCTACTGAAAGATAATAGACTCAGGTCTATGATGAGCCAGGATACAAAAAATGCTCTTGTCAATAAATAAACATAATGACCCCTTCTCTTGACTTTTTCCATCAAAAATGCTAATATAACCTCAGATGGAGTGGTTAATTTCACGTAAGCAACCTCTTATTGTGGCGTTGCGATGGTTTGTATTGCTGATAGCGGGAATGCTAGTAGGCATTTTTCTTAATACCCTAACACACTCGACTTCTGTTTATGCTGTAGACGCAGAATGGAGCGGTCATAATTTAACTTACAACAAAGAAAAATATACAAAGGTAAGTGATGATAAAAAGATCAAACAATTTAATCTACCTGATAATTCACTTGTTTATGTTAATGAAGATAAGAATAAAAAAGAAACTAAAGTCATTTACTTCCCATCAAGCGAAATATCTTCACTAAGTTCCGCGACTTACGCAGTTTACTCATTTACGCCACCGAACACCTACGAGCAAACCAGTAACTCAACTATTTCAATTGAATCTCCCTCTGAAAATTCAACCAGCACTTCCTGTGACGTACAGGGAATAGGGTGGATTATCTGTCCAGTTTCCAACTGGCTGGCTGATGGCATAGATTATATGTACAGCGCGCTTCAGGAGTTCTTAAAAACTAAGCCGTTAGAAACAACCAACCAAAACAGTGGAATTTATCTGGCGTGGGTCATTATGCGCAACATCAGCAATGTGGCGTTTATTGTGGCGTTTTTGGTGATTATCTACTCACAATTGACCTCCGTAGGAATTAGCAATTACGGCGTTAAAAAAATGCTCCCTAGGTTAGCAATTGCGGCGGTGTTGGTTAACTTATCATTCACGTTTTGTGCTGTATTGCTTGATTTATCAAACGTAACCGGCTACGCTTTCCAGGACGCTTTTATGGGAATTAAAAACACAATATCCACCGCAGGAGAAAATACGGGCGTAGGTTGGACATGGTCGGAAGTTATTGTGATGATACTATCCAACGGGGCTTTAGCTGGTGGAGTGGTCGCAACAGTAGCCATGGGGACAGAACTGTTACCATTGGCACTGTCAGCATTAGTGGGAATAGGTCTAGTACTTCTCTTAGTGCTTCTAATTATGGCAGCACGTCAAGCTTTAATTGTAATCTTAATTATCATTTCACCTTTAGCCTTCGTTTGTTATTTACTTCCTGGCACAGAAAAATGGTTTAAGAAATGGCGAGACTTATTCTTCACGATGTTAGTATTCTTCCCGGCATTCGCTGTAATATTCGGTGGGGCGCAATTGGCAGGAATAATAATTATCCAAAACGCTACAGGAGCAAATGGTGGAATAATGCAGATTTTAGGTATGATAGTTCAAGTTATACCATTAGCCTTAACACCTATAATCCTGAAACTTAGCGGCGGAGTATTAGGTAAATTTGCTGGGTTTGTTAATGATAAGAATAAAGGCTTATACGACAGGACTAAGAACTGGTCTAAAGATCGCCGCGAAACTATTAAAAACAAGAAACTGGCTAATGCCAATATGGCGCGATTCAACCCAAATCGTTTACGCCGTTGGGCAGATCATAACAGTAGATTGCGTAAAAAGGATCTGGAAACTTCACAGAAAAATGCCGAGAATTCATTTAGAAATACAGCCAGATATAAGAAGTCAGACTTAGATGCCAGACAGGCTTCCAGACGATCCGATCTATTATCCGCACAAGATGATAATCGCTACACCGAAGCTACACTGGGTCACGCACCAACTGATACGTATGGAAAGAGACCTCTGTACGATCGTACTCTACGAGCCGTGTCAGCTACCTATGCAACTCGACGAGATTTGAAAGCTCATCAGCAGCAAACTGCATTTATGAATGATATTAAAGATCTAGAAACCGAAATTGCAACGGCGGGTCTGATTAAGAATAACGCTCAGCGTCAGCAGCATAGTGAATTTGCAGAGCAATTGATAAACAGCAAGGAACTTCGAGAGAAGGCTGGCGGGCATGTCTTAGTGGATGATAAAGGCAATTTACTTGGCGCGGATGCCGCCCTAGCCTCTGCTATATCAACCAACCGCAGTGAATTCTCCAAGTCTGTTGATGAAGCTCATCAGATTATGAAGCATTATAAGCTGAGCTCTGAGCAAAGACAAAAGATATCTTTAGGCAATTCCGTGACGCTTTCAGATGGAACGGTATTGGATAGTAATAACATATTTGTACGGGAAGCTGCAATTGAAGAACAGGTTAAAAATGGGACCGTTACAGAAGTGGCTCAGCTTGTTAGCGAATTACCGCCAGAATTCTATTCTTCCGTGGCGGCAGCATTAGCGTCATCCGGCGTGAAAAACAAAGCTTCATTTATGGGCGGTAAATTAATTGACGATATGGTTAAGGGTGCTATTAATAACCGTCAAGATTTGCTCAATTATTGTGCTGAATGGCTACAGGGTGGTAAATATAAACCAGAAACTTTAGCCACCACCGATGCTGATGGTGTTAAGTTATTAATAGAAGCTGTTAATAATACCTCTATAATTAGCAAGGAAAAACGCGCATCTATTAAGAAAACTATCGATACAATACTCAGCGATGAAAAATTGTCAGCAAGCGTAATTGATGCAGCTAAAGATCAGTTCAAAAACCTTCGCAACATGCTATAATCTCCATATTTTGATATAATATAAGCAGTATGTCGGTGTATAAAGTTCCTCAAGATGTCGAGGCGGAGGACAAACTGCTCGGGCCGTTTAGTTTCCGACAGTTTGTGTTCTTAATTATAGCTGTTATCGGAATCGCTATTGCGTACGGTTTGAGTACAATTTTACTACCTTTGGCAATAATTCCTGTACCGATAATTTTATTCTTTGGAGCGCTGGCTTTACCTCTTAAAAAAGATCAGCCAATGGAAGTTTATTTGGCAGCAGTCATTTCTTTTATGCTAAAACCAAAAAAACGTCTATGGCAGCCTGATGGAATTGAAAGGTTGGTTGAAGTTATCGCGCCAAAAGTCGAGGAGAAGACTTACGGTAATAATTACGATCAAGCCGAAGTCCAGCGAAGATTGTCATATTTGGCGAATTTGGTAGACAGTCAAGGTTGGTCAATTCGTGGCGTCAATAATCCGAATAGCTCGATGCGTGCTGACTTATTCAACGAAGGACAGGCAGCCAACGACATATTGGATGAAAATAGCACTACGGCGCAAAATATTAATCACTTAATAAATCAGTCCGATGTTCGTAGGCGACAAGAAGTTATCCAAAAGATGCAAACAGGTCAATCTGCTACGCCGCCTCCTACGCAAACACCTCAAACACCTCAACCAGATAATTCTGCTCCAGCTACACCGCTACAAATGAATCCGTACCCAACAATGCGTCAATCCGTATTAAATCCAGTGTCCGGACGGTCTACCGCGAACGCTCCATCTCAAACTCAGCCGACAACCACGCCGCAAACTAGCGTAAACGAGGTGTCACCTGCTATAATAGAACTGGCAAATAACCGTGACCTCTCGATTGAAACGATTGCGCGTGAGGCAAATCGAATTCAGCAAGAAAATAAATTATCAGATGAGGAAGTGGTGATTTCACTACGTTAGGTGGGGTTTATGCAACCAGAGTTACAAAATCAACAATCTTATCAGCAGGTTCCGCAAACCAATGCGGCTCTTCCTGGTGTCTCTCAGCAGCCATCAGGGGCAATTGGTTCGGGACCAAATCCAGCCACACCATCTCCAGATAAGACCCCTGACGACAAGAAGCAAAAAGGACCGATTAGTACCCAGAATACACTGCTTTTCTCTGAAATGCGCGAAAATATGATCATTATGAGCGATGGCAGTTTTCGGGCGGTAGTGGAATGTGAATCGATCAACTTTGACCTGATGAGTTCACGCGAAAGAGAGGGAATTGAGTTCAGTTATCAAAACTTCATCAACTCTCTATATTTTCCAATTCAAGTTCTTATCCGTTCACGCCGCGTGGACATTGGTCCGTATCTGGACAGATTGGCTGAAATTCGCCGCAATCAAGATAATATGCTCCTCAATGTCTTAATGGACGATTATATGGATTTCATTGATATTCTGGCGCAAGAAGCAAACATTATGGATAAGAGTTTTTATGTTGTCGTTCCGTATTATCCAGCTGGCGAGGAAAATGCCTTCAAACAGCAAACCAAAGGACTATTCAATAGCTTCTTTAGTGGAAAAAAAGAGGCAACCGTAACAAAAATTGACCAAGCCACTTACACCAAAGCCAAAGATGAAATTAAAAACCGCATTGATTCGGTTATGAATGGTCTATTCCAAATGGGTGTAAAAAGCTGGCAATTAAACACCAGGCAACTGGGCGAGCTATTCTACACTTCATATAATCCCGACACGTCGTCACGTGAATCGTTAGAGGAAATTGACCCAAGCGAACTTACGACCACTTACGTAACTAAGGGAACTGGTCCATCACCGAGAGGAGGAAGGTCATAATGGCAAAGAAGAAATTGGATGCCGTTGATATTGCTGCTCAACAACGAGCACGAGAACAAGCCGAAGTCGAACAGGCCTTCTTAACTGGCGTTCGAACTCTGCGTGATTTTATTGCGCCAAGTAGTATTGAGCTTCATTCTGACCATTTCAGACTTGGCTCAAAATATAGCCGCACAATGTATGTTTATGGCTATCCTCGTCAAATCTACACCGGCTGGCTTAGCTCAATTATTAACATCGATGAAGTACTGGATATTAGTATGTTTATTTATCCAGTCGATACGCAAATTGTCCTGAATAACCTGCGCAAAAAAGTTACTCAGTTGGAAGCAACCATGAATATAAACATGGAAAAGGGAAAGGTGCGCGACCCAGGCTTGGAAGCGGCATTGCAAGACGCCGAAGAATTGCGCGATCAGCTGCAGATTGGTGCCGAAAAGTTCTTCCGCTACGGCTTATATATTACGCTTTACGCCGACAGTTTGGACGAGCTAAACTTCATCCAGCATAAAATTGAAACTATTTTTGGTCAGCAATTGGTGTTCTCAAAAGTAGCTTCCAGTCAGCAAGAGCAGGGATTGAATAGCTCTATTCCACAATTGACCGATGAACTACAGATTCGCCGCAACATGAATACTGGCGCAATTTCAACCAGCTTTCCATTCACTTCAGCCGATTTGACGGACAATAAGGGCGTGCTTTACGGAATTAATATGCATAATAATGGCTTGGTGATTTTTGACAGGTTCTCTCTGGAAAACGCCAATATGGTTGTGTTTGCTAAGTCTGGTGCTGGTAAATCATTTACCGTTAAATTGGAAGCTTTAAGAAGTATGATGGTCGGGGCTGATATTGTGATTATCGACCCAGAAAACGAGTACCAAAAACTATGTGACGCGGTTGGTGGCAGTTATATTCGATTGAGCTTAAGTAGTGACACGAGAATTAATCCGTTTGATTTGCCGCGTGTTATTGATACTGATGAAGCAGATGACGCACTGCGAGCCAACTTAGTTACATTACACGGACTACTCAGGCAAATGCTGGGCGGCGCAGGAGTAGGGGCCGGCGGGCAAGTAGTAGCAGGATTATCACCAGCGGAAGAAGCTGATATTGATCAAGCGTTAATCGACACCTACGCACGCGTCGGTATTACTTCGGATCCACTGACACACAATTCTACGCCACCGACAATTTCCGACCTATACGACACTTTGCTTCACATGGGCGGAACTGGTCCAAGTCTGGCTCAGCGACTCCGCAAATTTACCTCTGGAACGTTTGCGGGAATATTCTCACAACAGAGTAACATTGATATTAATAATAATATGGTTGTCTTTAACATTCGCGACTTGGAAGATGAACTGCGGCCAACGGCGATGTATATTGTTCTGAATCACATCTGGAATATTACGCGCACCGACCAGAGAAAGCGCATGTTGATTGTTGACGAGGCTTGGCAATTGATGAAATATGACGATTCTGCCAATTTCTTATTCTCATTAGCCAAACGCGCCCGCAAATATCAATTAGGATTAACGACGATCACGCAGGACGTAGAAGACTTCGTTGGAAGCAAGATGGGGCGAGCAATCGTTTCCAACTCCTCAATGCAGTTACTTTTGAAGCAGTCTGCCAGCGCCGTTGATGTTTTGGCGCAAGTGTTCAAATTGACAGATGAAGAGCAGAAGCGACTAGCCAACTTCCCAGTTGGACAAGGATTATTCTTTGCTGGACAAAATCACGTTCACATCCAGATTCAGGCTAGCGACACCGAGTATAATTTGATCAATACAAATCCTGTATCGCAACAAATAAAACCGTCAGATTCACCGATCGGCGGCTACGGAGCGGTGTAGAAAAATAGCGAGAAAATATGACACGAGTTGATTACACGACGGATTCCGAAACTGACAGCAGATTAAATCCTGCTGAGCAGGCTGAGTCGGCTGGTTATGATAGCGGGTCAGAGTTAAGTGATCGCGAAAAAGATGCCATAAACGACCTTGAATCTCAGTTTGATAATAAAGATTCGGACTTGAATCCTAATCAAAACGATTCCGCCAGCGCTGCCGTTAATGACCAAGAATCTTCTGTTCCAAGCAACGGTTTTTATCAGCCGTCCAATGACAAAAAACGAAACAATTTAAAATCTACTCTAAAGCTTGCGAAAAAAAGTAGAGGCATAATAGCTATAGTCGGTATTTTACTTTCCGTAGCGGCTGCTTTTTCAGCTCTTCTACCACTAAAATTGAACTCTCTATTGGACAATATAGATCAGCAAATCGGAAGCGTTGCTCATTATTCAGTTGAAGAGCGCTTACAGTACATAACCACGCGCTGGTTGGCTATGAGAGTTATGAAAGAAGCCTACCCAGGAGATGAACACCTGGTTTTCTGTAAGGGCGGAGGTATAATATGCTCGCTCACTTCAACAAAATATTCTGCTTGGTTTGAAAAAATGCTTGATGCTAAATTTGAAAAAGAAGGCGTCAATGTAAAAGTAGTCATAAATTCCCATGGACGCTCAGGATTAGGAGGAAAGGCTTCTCATTTCACTATCAAAAGCGTTAACAAAGACCTTGACAGTGTAATGAAAGGCATAGAAAAAGAGGTTGGTCATAAGGAAATAAGGAAAAGAATTAAGAATGATATAAAACGAGTGCACGGTCGTAACTATTTAATGCGCTTTATATCCAAACGTATTCTATATAATAAATATGGCGTAAAATCGTTTAATATTATACCCGAAAAACACGTTAGAGCATGGAAAGATTTTAAGGCGAAGATTAAGTCTGAATTCGCTTCTCGTGCCATCGCAAAAATATCACCAAAACTTGCCGCCGTCTTATCGTGTATTAATGGTAGAGATGCCTTAGGTTGTGCAGAAACACTCGATAAGCTTAAAACCAAACTAGATGGAGATGTAGAAAAAAAAGAGAATGCCCTTAAGGAAAAACCCAACGATCCTAAAGCAAAATTGGATTACGAAGCCGCTAAATCCAACAAAAATACTTTTAGTAAATTTACCGATAATCTAGCTAATGGCGACGGTCTTATTGCAAAAATAATAAACAAAGAGCTAATGAAAAAATTCACAACTGCTTCGGCTATCGTAGGCACGATTGATATGGCTGCTGGCTTCATAGGTGCCCTAGACTCGGGTACTCTTGAAGTTATAGGACGAGCTCAAGTCGCCCAAACCTACGCCTCTTTTGCTTACGATGAGGGCATTAGTCCAGTTGTAGTAAATGATATGATGAAAACTGGAGACTTACAAGATATTCGATATTTAGAGCTTGCGACAAGTTTATTTGACGGGGCAGAATCATCACCACTGTACAGTGAAATTCAGGCTGGTGGAATCACATCATCTATACTCCCAATCCTATCTGGCAACAGTGTATCTGCATCTGGCGGAATACGAACTAAATGTACTGTTGACGGCAAAGAGAAGGTTGTTACATTAGATCCAGGCGAACTTGTTTGTCCTGAAAAGAAAGTTGTCCAGGATTATACAGCATTTACCAAAAATCCAGCATGGCAAGTATTAGCCGCAGTAGCTAACTTTTGGAATAATTCTATAGGAGCTGTAATTGACGTAGCTCAGGATATAGCATCCCAAATAACAGAACCTATCGTAAACTTTGTAACTCAATTACCTGGAATTAAGCAGGTATTAGACTTTTCGCAGGACATAATGGGCACCTTAGTGCAATGGGCAATTAGCTACATATTTAATATTCCAAACGTCGGCATTGACGCTCCAGGTAATAATAATTACGAAGGTTTGGTTGGCGCACAGATGGTCTCAACGGCGGATAGTCTAGAAAACGGCAAAACAGAGTCTGGGTCTGGTATCGGTGGTAAATTATTGAGCGATAATGAATTGGCGATGATAGCAACAAAAACAGAGCAAGAAGATAAAGAAGAGTTTGATCAGCAGCCGATGCTAGCAAAGATATTTGATCCAAACTTAAGAAATTCAGTAGCAAATCAAATGCTTGCTATAATGCCAATCGGTAAAAAATCTGCCATTAATTTCTTAGCGAAAACACCAGCCTTATTATTGTCGCCATTAATGCCGAACAGTCGAGCTTCAGCGGCTACTAATAGATTAGCCGTCATGAAATCTATGGGAATACCTTGGTATGGATATACAGATCCTGAAGTATTGAACGCCGATCCAAATAAATACACCGCAGAAACCTGTAAGACATACGATGAAACTCGAAAGAAGAGCTTAGAGAGAGATAGAAGCACAGGGTATGTCGTTCCTGTTTACAAAACCTCCGATCCTTGTGCTTTAGAGGAGGTAGTAGCTGGTATATTAGCGGAGCGTGCGGGCGATACTGATAGTAAATATTACATTAAAGATCCTAGTGGCAGTAGTAATAGTTCAAAGTCTTCATCTTCAACCGGTGAAGCTGTCGGAGAGCCCGAATTAGAAGAGGCACAGCAGACAGGATGGGGTGGTCATAGCAATGGCGAAATTTCAGAATCAGATTTACAAACCCTATCATTTTCTCCTGAAAGTAAAATGAATAAACAGGCTGCGTCGGCTATGGAAGAGATGAATAAAGCATATAAGGCTGATAACGGATCTAACTTAACCATTAATGAGGCATATCGAGATTGCGCAACACAAATTAGATATAGTAAAGAACTAGGATCAAGAGCGGCTCCAGCCCCCCCATGTATATCAAACCACGGTTGGGGTCTTGCTGCGGACATTAATGTTGGAGGTTTTGATTCTCCCGTATACAAATGGCTCGAGGCGAACGCGCATAAATACGGCTACGTTAATCCGCCTTGGGCAAAGCCTGGCGGCAGCAAGCCTGAGCCGTGGCACTGGGAGTATGCAAGGAAGGTTTAATTAAAATGAAAAAGTCTATTATATTTTCTATGATCGCAATATTATTGCTATCGCAAAACACCTCAGCTCTAACGGAGGCTGATTATCCTGCTCAAAATATACGATTATACAGTTCAAAAAGTTCTGTCTGTACCGAAGCAGCAGGATCTGTGTCAGCCGAATTATCTAAAAATATCCCATCGGACTGGGGGAAAATTTTTTCCGCAGCAGCAGAAAAGCACGGCGTTAATCCTAACTTTCTAGCAGCATTATACTTAACAGAACAGGGAAACACTTGGAAACCACTAAACTCTCAATGGGCATCTTCACCGGTTGGCGCTAGTGGTCCTATGCAATTTATGCCGGGAACGTGGAGTGGTCACGCCGAAGACGGAGACGGGGATGGTAAGGCTGACATTATGAACCCTTATGATGCTGTTTTTTCTGCCGCACACCTAGTTAAGTCTCTGAGTACTGATAAAAATACTCCATTAGGCGACATTGGTAGTCCATGGAAGCGGGAGCCTATGACAATTCTATATGCAGCGGGTGCTTACAACTGGGGTGGAGGTAACATTCAAAACCACACGTCTGACTCCAGTCCTTTAACTGATGCTCCAACAGAAACTCAAAACTATCTTAAAAATATCTACGAACTATTTAACAGCGACTTTACAAAATCAGGTCACCCGAACTACAAAGATCCGGCACCTTCAGGAGAAGGTGGTAGTGAAAATAGCTCAGCTAATGTGTCAAATTGCGCAAATAGTGGCGGCGTTCATGCCGGAAGTATAGTAGAAACGGCAAAAGGAATGATAAATAAAGACAACCCCGGCACACCCTCACAGGCATATATAGATGCTCGTGCTAAATACAACCCTGAAGCCGGTGGCGATATGAATGACTGCGGAAAGTATGTGTCTACTGTTATGCGTGCCAGTGGAGCCGACCCAGACTACCCACCAGCAGGCACCAGCATCCAAAGAGATTATGTAATGAATTCATCAAAATATACTATCATAAATACTAAATCTCCTAGTGACCTTCAGCCTGGTGATATATTAGTCCATAGTGGTGCAGGATCATACGGACATACAATGATATATATCGGAGATCAAGGTGATGGAAATGTTGCAGTAGAAGCATCACTTGGAGATCATCCGCCTAGGTATGCTAATATTGGTCGCGTTCAAACGCAGCTAGGGTATTCAACTAATGTAGTAGCGAGGTTAAATAAATAATTATGTTCAATATTTTTATGCAATTAGATCGCAAAGTCAAAATAGCTATCGTCTCATTCGTAGGGTTATCCATCTCACTTATAATCTACGCAGTTTATCTACTGCAATTCGATGCCACGATATATGTATATTCCATACCCGACAACTTGACGATTTCTTATGGCGACGTAAAAAACCAGCGAATTTCATCCAGGAAAGATATTAAAGTAAAGCACGGTAACCATAAATTTACTTTCTCAGCTAACGGATTTGAAAGTTATACTACAGAAATAAATATTAGCAAAAACGAGAAGAAAAACATCATATTCGCCCTAAACCCCATTACAGATGAAGCTAAAAAAGAATATGCAAAAGACAAGTACACCGATATCAAGGAGGGTATAGCTGGTAAAAAAGGTAAAGAAGCTACTCGTCAATTGGAAAATAAAAATCCTGCTATCAAATCTTTACCTATCCACGGCAGAGATTTCTATATATTTCCATGCGACAGATATCGATCTGAAGGAGATAAGACTATAGGAATATGTATAACAGTAACGGACTATTTTAACCGCTCTCAAATTGACGAGGCGTTTGCCAAGCTAAAAGAAAAGGAAATAAATCAAGAAGACTATGACATCAAAGTCAATAATCACATCTGGCCAACAGAGAAAGAGAAATCTACAGGAGCTGTAGTTCAATGTAGAGGCTCAAATCCTGACTGGTGCTATACCTATAGAGATATTTAGCTCTTAAGCGGCATAATAATGTGCGTATAATCAGGATTTTTTACTTGCTCGCGAATTACACACGGCGACAATTTGCCATTGAACGAAAATACGATTTCATCCGCGTCAATAATATTCAAAACTTCCGTTAGGTAGCGTGAATTAAGCGTCACTTGACCGTCTGCGGATATCTTAGCTGTTGCCTCTGAAGTGTTTTCGCCAAGCTCAGACGCAATCGAATGAATAGAAAGCAGTGAATTTTCCTCTGATGCGGTAATTGTAATTCCACCACCAGATTCACGCGCAAATAACGCCGCAATTTTCGTAACTCGACTAAAATCAGACTTCTTAATAACAATCTCAGTTTCGGCAGTCGCTGGAATCAATTGGCGATAATCAGGGAATTTCCCGTCAATCAATCGACTAACAATTTCCATATCTCCCGTCTTAAAACAAACTTGAGAATCGTCAAAAAGAACCGTAATTTTCTTCTCATTGCCGACACTCTTACTGACTTCCGCCAGAGTAGAAGCGGGAATAATAGCTGACACTTCATTATCTGACTTTATCAGACGCTTTTCCGCCAGCCTATAGCCATCAGTAGCAGCCAAGTATAGCGACCCTTCATAATTATGCCAATAAACTCCCGTAAGAACTGCTCGCGTGACGTCAGAGCTGACAGCCAACTTCGTTTGGACTATGGCTTTCTTTAAATCCTCGACATCAATTTCATATTGCATAGCGGTCTTTTCGTCAATTGTAGGCAGTTCAGGATATTCATCAGCTACCACGCCATTGATAACTGATGAGAATTTTCCTGAAGTTATATGCAAATGTTCGTTTTTGGTTTCAAGTTCCACCGGACCGCTTGGTAGGTTTGTGATGAACTCTGACACTAATCGTGCAGGAATTGTAATGGATCCATGATCCTCAATTTTCGCGCCAATGTATTGAGTGGAAGCAATTTCCAAATTCGTTCCAGCAATCAACAATCTTCCTCCATCAGTGCGAAGTAAAATATTATTCAATATCGGCAGTTCATTACGACTTGACGCGATATCTTTGATTAGACTAAGTGCTTTTGCAAGTTTTTCTTGGGTGACTGATACTTTCATTATACTTTCCTTAATTTTTAATTAGTCTTAATAGTAATAGGTGCTGTGGAAACTGGGTAAAAAATGTGTTCAAACAGGGGTAAAGTGGCGATAAAATAGGTGGAAAACCCTGTGTGCTATTTGTGGACTTTATAGTGGATATTTGTGTATTATTCCACCGCCTACTGACTTGTCGTTTTCTTTCCACAGATCTGTGTGTTGGTAAGTCACCGCAAAAACACAACATCTGCACAGCTTTTCCACAATTAATGAACATATAATTTATCCTTAATATCATTAATTTGCTCGCGAATACTGACATTTGTAAGGCTTTCCTTGGTGATTTTTTCAATTGAATGCATAGCGGTCGTGTGGTCTTTTCGTCCAAGCTCTTGGGCGATTTTCGGAAAACTCATTTTCAGCTCACTACGTAGAAGAAACATCGCAATTTGTCTTGGCATCGCGATAAATTTGTCTCGTCTGGATGAACACATATCTTTCACGTCAATATTATAATAGCGCGCCGTCTTATCAATTATTTGTTTGGCGGTTATATGTTGCGGTCTATTGCGTTTAATATCTCCCAAAATTCCTTCAGCCGCCGCTAAATCAGGAGTGAAATTCTGCATTTCCGCGTAAGCCAGCAGTCGATTCAAAGCGCCTTCCAATTCGCGAATGTTCGTCTTAAAGTTGGTCGCCAGATATTCTACGACATCGGAGTCTAGCTCAGTGTTGCTGAGTTCAGCTTTTGCTTTAACGATAGCGCAACGAGTTTCATAATCGGGCATCTGAATATCAATTGCCATACCCCATTCAAATCGACTACGCAAACGATCGGTTAGAGTAGGAATGCTTTTTGGCGGTTTGTCTGAGCTAATAATGATTTGCTTGTTGTTTTGATGAAGATCATTAAATGTATGGAAAAATTCGTCCTGAGTTTTTTCTTTCCCAGCAATAAATTGCATATCATCGACAATCAATACATCGACATTGCGATATTTATCAGAAAAACCTTTTTTCTTGAAACGAATAGAATCTAGAAACTCATTAACAAACGTTTCTGTAGTAATGTAAAGCACTCGCGCCGAAGATTGTTTTTTAACTATCTCGTTACCAACAGCTTGCATTAAGTGAGTTTTACCAAGTCCAGAACCTCCGTAAAGATAGAGCGGATTATATTTCTCTCCTGGATGTGCGGCGACCGCTTGGCAGGCAGCATAGGCCAGATCGTTACTTGAACCGACGATGAAATTATCAAAGGTGTACCTGGGATTAAGATTACTAGAATGAGATTTCCTCGATGGTAAAATCAGCGGCTTCGCTGTTTCTTGTTGTCCACTTTTATCAACTTCACGATTAACGCGCGGTTTTTTATTGCTAGATTCGACATTATAGGAAATAGACGGTGCATTAATGCCATTGTGAGCCAACGCTTCTAATATTTGCGGGTGAAATCGCTTTTCAAGTTGAGTTCTAGCAAAAATATTCGGCGCAATTATAAGAACTTCTTTTTCGGAGATTATTTCCAATTTGGTATTTTTAAACCACGCAGTAAACGACGAAGACGATACAGTTACTTCAATCTCACCTAAAACACCCTGCCAAACCGCATGACTATCCACGAAAATTACTCCCTCAAATTCTGTTAACTGTCTTTACTATAGCAAATATGGGGAGTTTTCCACAAGTATAAACGGAGTAGAAAGGTTACTATTCAAAACAGGGGTAGGGTTTTCCACAATTAAAATTCTCATCTGTTAAAATTGTGGAAAAATATATGTCGATAGTGGAAAAGTCATTGTCGACTTGCAAAAAGTACTGAAAGAATATATACTATTTGTTGATATGCCAAAGCGAACATTTCAACCACACACCCGACACCGCGCAAAGACGCACGGTTTTAGGGCACGAGTTTCTACCAAGGCTGGTAGGATGGTTTTGAAGCGCCGCCGCCTAAAGGGCCGCGCTAAAATTGCTATTTAATTGATAGCTAAAAATTATCCCGTCGATGAAGGCGGGATTTTTTGATATAATTGTAAAATATGTTACAACAATGTAATCGGTTTCATGGTCATGGTAGTCTTAAGTTTGTCTATAAAAATGGACAAGCGGTTCGTTCGTCTATAGCCACGATAAAATACGTAAAAAACCCATATCGAAATCACAGCAGGTTTGCGGTTGTTGTTAGTAAAAAAGTTCTAAAATCAGCGGTGCGTCGGAATCGTATACGTCGACGTGTTTATGAAATTATTCGCCTGGAGCTGTCTAATATGAAAAATGACCAAGATGTGGCTGTTATTATATTTTCGGCGGAAGTTTTATCGATGCCACATAAAGATCTAAAACAGACAATAAAGAATCTTTTCTCTCAAGCTCAACTGTATAAATAGGCGCTTTTTTGCTATAATTAAGACATGAGTTTTTTTGATGAGTTTATTGTTCGACCGATTTTAAATTTGCTAATGGCTATTTATAGTCTGATTCCGGATTTTGGTGTTAGCGTCATTATCTTTACGATTATTGTAAGACTTTTACTTTGGCCGCTAATTAAGAAGCAGCTTCATCAAGCAAAGGCAATGCGTAAAATGCAGCCAGAGCTAGTGAAGATCAAAAAACAGTACGCAAAAAATCCACAAATGCGTAACTTGGCGATGGTGGAGCTTTATAAAAAACACAACGTCAGTGCCTTTGGCTCAATTGGCGTTATGATTATTCAGCTGCCAATTTTGATTGCGATGTATCGAGTGGTGCAGATTTTCGTTTCTAGCCGCGCCGACTTAGGAAAATATGTTTATGATTTTATGAAAAATCTGCCGGTTGCTAATAATCTAGTAAATAATCCAGATCAATTTAATCAGAATTTTCTGGGAATTATAGATTTGACACAACACGCAATATCAAAGAATGGTATTGTTGTTGGCTTGGTTATTTTGGCGGCAGTTGCGGCATATTTGCAATATTTAACTTCAAAACAATTGTCGCCACAATCCGACAGCAATCGTAAATTGCGTGACATTTTAGCTGAGGCTGGCGATGGAAAAGAGGCGGATCAGGCGGAAGTAAATGCCATTATGACGCGAAAAATGATGAAATTTATGCCAGTAATGATGTTCTTCGTGATTGTGTATTTGCCGGCAGCTTTGGCGCTTTATTTGACGACAGCCAGCGCCGTGGGATATCTCCAGAATTATATTATCTTCAAGCAAGACTCTAAAGAAATGCAAGAAATTGCAGATAAAAAATCATCCCAAAAATCTAAAGCATCGACAAAAATCGATAAACGTGTTAAAAAGGCTACAGAGGCCAGGGTAACTCGAATCAAGGCTAAGGATTAAGGAGGATTTATGGACCAAATTGAAACGGTTGAATTTGTAAAAAAATATTTAGAGGATTTGCTAACGTTCTTTGATTTGAATCTGGAAGTTTCAGCAAAAATCGAAGATGGAATTGTTGTAGCTTCAATTCCGCATAGCGAGCGAAGCAGTATTTTAATCGGTAGAAATGCGGAAACATTGCGTAGTATTCAGAACCTTTTGTCGACAGCACTTCATCATAAAGAAGCGTCAACTGTTCGGGTGAATTTGGATATTGCGGACTATAAAAAGCAGCATGCTGAAAAAATTGCCGAAAAGGCGCGCGGCTGGATTGAGGAAGTTCGACGAACTGGCGAGTCAAAGGTGGTGGATTTGAATGCCGCTGATCGCTGGACGGTGCATCACTTGGCTAGTGAATATAGCGATATTGATACGCATTCTGAAGGTGAAGGCCGCGAACGACGGTTGATTATTAGTCAGAAGAGTTCTTAGCATCCTTAAAGACTATTCTGGAATATAGAACGTAATTCCAAGCGAGGCTGACTACTGTGGCGGCTAGTTTGCTGATTAATAGAGCAAGTGATTTATTTAATCCGAAATTTATGAATATTGGCGTAATAATAGCAATGATAATTGTCTGAATTATCCATAAACCAAACAATGTAACTGCGGCGAATAAAAGAAATTGTTTTTTCAAGTTTTGGGATGTTGACTTGAAGGTATATTTTTTATTTGCAAAAAATGAGAACAAAAAGGCAACGAATGTTGATATAAAATTAGCAAACTCTTTTGGGATATTTAAGAAGATTGTCAGACTAAAAAGTATACCAAAATCTAGCACTGTATTAGTGCTGCCAACGATAAGAAACCTTAATTTATCGGCGTGTTTTTTTAATATTTCCTGCATGGTATTCCTCTATTAAATATAATGGCCTGTTTTTCGTCTCAATAAATATCCGTCCCACGTATTCGCCAATTACACCTAGGGATAATAACTGAACTCCTCCGAGGAACAGGATGACTGCCATTAAGGAAGAATAGCCAGCTCCGGTGGAAACTCCGAACAAAGGGCGAACTAAAAGATAAATAATCCAAACAAAAGCAATAAACGAAATAATGAATCCAAAGATAGTTGCCATTCGTAGCGGTGCAGTAGTAAAGCTGGTAATTCCGTCGATTGCTAAGTTGAGTAGTTTTCGGTAATTCCATTTGGTTTGACCGGCTAATCTGGGGTCGCGATTATAAAATATCTCTTTTTTCTTATATCCAATCCAGCTGAAAATCGCTTTTGTATTGCGTTGAGATTCACGGAATTTTTGTAAAGCCTCAATGCATCGGCGATCCAGCAAGCGAAAATCTCCAGTGTCGACCTGAATGGGGATGTTGGTTGATTTTTGTAATATTCTGTAATACCATTGGCTGGTTTTTTTCTTCAGCCAGGTTTCGCCTTGTCGATTGTTACGGCGAGCATAGACGTCATCATAACCATCTTCCCAATACGAAATCATTTCCTGAATGAGCTCTGGCGGGTCTTGTAAATCTGCATCGATAATCACCAGAGCGTCACTTTTTACGTGGTCAATTCCAGCTATCATCGCAATTTCCTTACCGAAGTTTCGCGATAGATTTATATAGCTAATTCGAGAATCTTTTTTCGATTGCTTGGTTATGATTGAAAAAGATTTATCAGTGCTGCCGTCATTTATGAAGAGAAATTCGAATTGATAATTGGGTGTGTTTTTTGTAAATTCGTCCAAGCGCTTAAATAATTGCAGTAAAACAGATTCTTCATTGTAGACAGGGATGAGAATAGTGATGGTTTTCATGGTATTAAATATATTATTTTATTCTGAAAAATTGCTTAAATTTTAATAATCCAGTT